>JAJYLG010000077.1 GCA_021787985.1 Chloroflexota bacterium | reverse complement strand
ACTATCCGAACGAGGGTGCGCTGCGCGGCGGGCACATCCCCGGCGCGAAGAACGTCCCCTGGTCGCGGGCCGCCAACCCGGAGGACGGCACGTTCAAGACAGCCGGCGAGCTGCGCGCCATCTATCTGCAGGAGCAAGGGTTGAAGTCGGACGACGAGGTCGTCGTCTACTGCCGCATCGGCGAGCGCAGCAGCCACACCTGGTTCGTGCTCACCTACCTGCTCGGCTTCCCGAACGTGCGCAACTACGACGGAAGCTGGACGGAGTGGGGCAACCTGGTGAACGTCCCGATCGAGAAGTGAAGCGCATGGCGTACGAGGGCATCCCCCCGGCGTTGAGCGATCTGCTGCGAGACTTCGCCTTCGTGGACCGGTCGGACCGAGTGCAACTGCTCATCGAGCTCGCGGACCGTTTCACGGAGGTCCCGCCGCGGGTGGCGAGCCGGCCCTTCCCCGAGGAGCGCCGGGTGCAGCACTGCGAGTCCGAGGCGTACGTTTGGTGGGAGCCGCGGCCGGACGGCGCGCTGAAGCTCTACTTCGCCGTCGAGAACCCCCAGGGCATCTCCGCCCGCGCGATGGCGGTGATCCTGGACGAGACCTGCTCGGGCGCGCCGCTGGAGCAGGTGGCGCGCGTTCCGGTCGATATCGTCTTCGATCTGTTCGGTAGGGACGTCTCGATGGGCAAGGGCCAGGGTCTGACGGGCATCGTCGCGACGGTCGCGGCCGCCGCGCTCGGGCGCCTGGCCGAGCTGCGGCAGGAGCAGCCCGCCCGCGGCTGACGGGCAGCGCTCGGCGGCTCTCGGCGACCGTTGCGGCGGTCCGGCCTCGCGTGAACGCGAGCCCGGACATCGCGGCCTGAGACAATATCACGGATGGACCTGCGCGGATGGCTGGCGGTGGGCGTGCTGGCCTGCACCATCGCCGCTATCCTGGCGCGGCCGCGGAGGCTGGGCGAGGGGACCGCCGCCCTGGCGGGTGCGGCGGCCGTCGTCGCGCTCGGCCTGGTCTCACCGGCCGAGGCGGCACGGACGCTGCTGCGCAACCTGGACCTGCCGGCGTCGGTGAGGATAATGGGCGAGGGGCACCGGGATCCCGGGCTCCACGGGAGGCGAGGCGGACCGTGTGGACCGGGCGCGTGCACCGGCGCTGGTGGGTCATACTGGCCCTCTCGCTGATCCTTTTCCTGAGCAACGGCTTCGGATTCTACGCCAGCGGATTTTTCATCAAGCCGCTCCAGGCGCGGTTCGGCTGGGGGCGCGGCGAGGTCTCGCTGGCGTTCACGCTCGGGACGCTGGTCATGGGTGTGATGAGCCCGCTCGCGGGCGTGCTGGCCGACCGTGGCCACGCCCGGCTGGTGATCGGCGGCGGGTCGCTGATCGCGGGCCTGGCCTTCGTCTCCCTCTCCGCGACGAACGGCCTCTGGTACTGGTACCTGCTGTTCGCGGCCTTCGCCGCCGGCCAGGCGGGGATGCTGATGCCGCCGATCAGCGCCGTCGTCGCCCGCTGGTTTCACGACGGACGGGGGATGGCGATGGGCGCGGCCACCGTCGGCATCGGGCTCGGCGGGGTGGTGCTGTCGCCGGTCGTGGCGGCCGTGATCCAGGCGGTGGGCTGGCGCGGCACGTTCGTGCTGATGGGAGCCTGTATCATGGCGGTCGGCGTGCCGGTGTCGCTGCTCGTCTTCGGCTGGAAGCCGCCCTCGCCGGCACGGGTGGGGGCCGGGGCGGTGAGGGCCCGGGCCATGCCGGCGGAGCGCTGGACGGCGCGCGCCACGCTGCGCACGGACACGTTCTGGCTGCTGTCGTCCGCGTTCATGCTTGGCTATCTGGGACAGGGCGCCGTCTTGTTGCACACGGTGCCCTACCTCCAGGGCAGGGGCGAGAGCGTCGGCCTGGCGGGGGCCGTGCTGGGCGCGGTCGCGGGCCTCGGCATCGTGGGCAAGCTGGGCGGCGGCTATCTGTCCGACCGCCTGTCGCCGCGCGCGGTGACGATGGCGGCGCTGGTCGGGGATGTGCTGGGCCTGCTGGGGCTGCTGCTCCTGCCGGGCAACGCCGGCATCGCCTGCTACGTGGTAGTGTTCGGCATCTCGATGGGCTCGCTCGTCACGTTGCAGCCGCTGGTGATCATGCAGTTCTATGGACCGGCGTCGCTCGGCTCGCTGATGGGCGCGACGACGGCGGTGAGCACGCTGGGAATGGCGGTCGGGCCGGCGATGGCCGGGTTCCTGTACGACTGGTCGGGCAGCTACACGGTCGCGTTCGCGTCATTCATGGTCGGCAATCTGGTGGCGGTCGCCCTGTTGGTGGCGACGCGCCGGCCGCGGCTGCCGGTGGCGGCGCGGCCCGTGCCGGCGGTGGGGGCGGGGTGAACATCGCGCGGCGCTGGGCAGCTCCGCGGATGCTATGGTAGCTACGACCAGGGGCTGCCGAGTTCGATTGGGACGAGGCGAACGTCGGGCACATCGCCCGGCACGGCGTGACGCCGGCCGAGGCGGAGGAAGCAGCGCTCGACCCGGACCGTGCTCCCTTCCCCGCCCGCGACGCCCGGATCTGCCTGGTCGGCAGGACGGAAGCCGGGCGGCTGCTGGTCGTGGTGCTGGAGCGCACCGGCACCGGGTGGCGCGTGGTGACGCCACGTCCAGCAAGCGGCAGGGAGACTCGGGCGTTCAGGAGACGCTGGCGATGACGCAGGCAAAGCAGCGAGTTGCGATGATCCCGGTGCAGTCCATCGAAGAGATCCCCGCGGGCATGACCGAAGTGCAGGCCAGGCAGTTCTGGGACAGCCACGAGATCACTGATGAGCTGCTTGAGTCGACACCTCCGTTGCCACCGGGCGAGCTGCCGCCAACCCGGCCGCGCACGCGGCCGCTCTCGCTCCGTTTCGACGAGGACGCGCTGCGCCGCGTGCGAGCGCTGGCGCGCAAGAAGCACAAGGGCTACCAGACGCTGCTCAAGGAGTTCGTGGTCGAGCGGCTCTATGAGGAGGAGAAGCGCGAGGGGCTCGTCGGCTGAGCCCGCGCCTCACACGCTGAAGAGCACGTGCAGGACGTCGCCATCGTGCGCGACGTACGCCTTGCCCTCCGAGCGGACCAGGCCGCGCTTGCGCGCCTCGGCATAACCGCCCAGCTCCAGCAACTGGTCCCAGCGGATCACCTCGGCGCGGATGAAGCCGCGCTGCAGGTCGCTGTGGATGACGCCCGCGGCCTCGGGAGCGGTGACGCCCGCCCGAACCGTCCAGGCGCGGCACTCGTCGTCGCCGACGGTGAAGAAGGAGATGCGGCCCAGCATCCGGTAGGAAAGGTGGACCGCGCGTTCGAGCCCGCGCTCCTCCGGCAGGCCGAGCGAGGAGCGGTACTCGACCGCCTCCTCGGGCGCGAGCTCGGCCAGCTCCGCCTCGAGCTGCGCGCAGAACGCGGCCACCTCGCGGCCGTCGGCGAGGCGCGACTGGAGCTCGGACGCGAGCGCGTCGGCGCGCGGCACGTCCGTCTCGCCGATGTTCAGGAGCAGCAACATCGGCTTGAGCGTCAGCAGCCCGTAGCCGGAGAGCGCGCGTAGCTCGTCCTCGTCGAGCGCAAGGGCGCGCAGCGGTCGCTCGGCCTGGAGCGTCTCGACCAGCTTCTGGAAGAGCGCCAGCTCGCGCTCGGCCGCCCCGCGCTGGCCGGCCCGCATCGAACGCGCCTCGGCGTGCAGCCGCTCGATGCGCCGCTCGACCACGGCCAGGTCGGCAAGTGTCAGCTCCAGGTCGAGCGTCGCGACGTCGCGGGCCGGGTCGATGGAGCCCTCGGGGTGCGGTGCGGCGGGCGAGTCGAACGCGCGCACCACGTGAATCAGGCCGTCGGCCTGGCGCAGCTCGGCGATGAAGGCGGCGGCCGGCCCCTCGCCCTTGCCGAAGCCGGCGCCGGCGGCCGGGAAGTCGCGATAACGCAGCTCGGCGGGGGTCGTCTTCTTCGGGCGGAAGAGCGCCGAGAGCCGGTCGAGCCGCTGGTCCGGCACCTTGACGACGGCAACGTGCGGCTCGCTCGGCCCGGCGGGCGGGGGCTCACGGCCAGTCACGGCGCGGAAGACGGTGGTCTTGCCGCTCAGGCGGAGCCCGATGATCGCCACGTCGTCCATCAGCGGCTATCCGCGCGCATCCCTGCCTGCCGCGTCTGCGGCGCAGGCGGGGGTGGTCGCCGCCGCGGCCTCGGCCCGCCGGACGGCCTTCGCCAGCCCCGGGCTGAACGGCGAGCGCACGACTCCGGCCTCGGTGACCGCGGCGGTCAGGTAGCCGCCATGCCCCGCGAGGGAGGCCTCGATCATATGTTGGAAGGCCTTCTCGTTCGCCTTGGTCATGGCGGCGGCGTCCCCAGGACGAACCTCGCCCGTTCGTGCCGGAGCATCGCAAATGGCGTCATGACCTGCACACCAAGACCCTTGCAGGCGTTGGGAATCTTGATCCTTTTCGTCGACTCCGCCGCGATCTCGTGCGTGACGACGGTGTGTTGGTGAGCGACCGCCTGGGCGACGAGATAGTAATCGGCGGCCTGCAGAAACGTATTCATGGCCGCAGGTTCGTAGCCGCGCGTCGTGGCCCATCTGCTGACCGAGGCGAGTGCGGGGGGCGTGGCGTTGCTCGGCTTGAGAAAGAAGGCGTCGCCACGTTGGGCCGCCCAGGCGGCGAGTTCGTCGGCTCCTGCCTGGATCTCGCCCCCTACCTTCTCGACGCTGAACACGTTGCCCGCCGCGTTCTGCGCAATCAGCCAGTCCCAGAACGCGGGACAAAAATCGAGGCCGTAGTGTTGATTCTTGGCTTGGATGAACACGTTGGCGTCAAGCAGATACGCCATCAGGCCACCTCGAGCCTGTGGCCAAGCTCGCGGAACGTCTCGATCTTCGGGCACCCGAGCAGACGGAAGGCGTCACGATACAGCGTCCGGCCCTCGAGCGTGCTGGCCACTAATGCGCGGGCGAAACGCTTGCCGACCCGTGCCGCCAGCGCCACGTAGAAACTGCCGCCGGTGCTCCGGGGAATCGCCCGTAGCCTGTCCAGCTCCTCCTTGTACGCCTGCCGGAAGTCGTCCCCCGTGAGAGCCCCCGTATCGAAGATCCGGCGAAGGACCACCAGCGTGCTGACCTTGAAGTGCCGTGCTAACCGGTCCATCTCGGCGCGCAGGGGTTCGTCTCGCTGATACTCGGCGCGTAGCAGGTCGAGCGGCACCAGCAGCTCCGCGGCGACCCGGTTGCACCAGACCTCCACCTGCTGTTCCGGCAGGCGGGCGGCCTGCGCGTCCGAGACCCCCGACTGGCCCAACCAGATATGGGCCAGCTCGTGTGCGAGCGTGAACATCTGCGCCGCTTTGGTGTCGGCGCCGTTGACGAAGACGAGTGGAGCGAGGTCATCCGAGAGAGCGAAGCCGCGGAACTCGTCGGGATTGAGCGACCGGTGAGTGTTGTTGCCGACGATACCGCTCACCATCACCAGCACGCCCAGCGCCTCCGCCTCGTCTATGAACCGTCGAAGGGCTTCGGTCCAGGTTGGCATCTGCCGCCGCTCGTCGAGGTCGAAGCCCAGTGCGTGGCGGATGCGGCTCGCCGTCGCGACGACCCCGTCCTGCAAGTGGGCGGACCGGACGAAGTCGCGCCTCGGCTCGCCGACCGAGCGCGCGTAGTCGCGGTACCATTCCTGGCGCTGCTGACAGATATAGACCGTCTCCAGCAAGTCCGGGCTGGGGCGACCGAGGTGGACGTTCCCCACCGTTCGAAGGTCAGGAATCGGCACCCGCTCCACGGGCGGCTCCGTCAGGAACAGATACCCGATGGGAGTGCGGGTCGCCTTGGCAAACTGCTCCAACTGCTTCAGCGTCGGCTGTGCCTCGGCCCGCTCCCAAAGCCGGAGCTTCGGGAACCGCGCGTTCAGGCTCTCGCGGCTCTGGCCGGATCGGTCGCAAGCCCAAAGGAGCAGCTCGGGATCGACCGTCACACGGGTCATGCAGGAGCCTCCGCGGCGGCTATCGTACCAGTCACGGCGCGGAAGACGGTGGTCTTGCCGCTCAGGCGCAGCCCGATGATCGCCACGTCGTCCATCAGCAGCTATCCGCGCGCATCCCTGCCTGCCGCGTCTGCGGCGCAGGCGGGGATGGTCGCCGCCGCGGCCTCGGCCCGCCGGACGGCCTCCGCCAGCCCCGGGCTGAACGGCGAGCGCACAACTCCGGCCTCGGTGACCGCGGCGGTCAGGTAGCGGTGTGGCGTCACGTCGAAGGCCGGGTTGAAGACCGGCACTTCCGCCGGCGCGACCGCTCGCCCACCCCAGGCGCGCACCTCGTCCGGAGGGCGTTCCTCGATCGGGATCGCGCCCCCGCCCGGCAGCGAGAGGTCGATGGACGACGTGGGCACGGCGGCGTACAGCGGCACGCCGTGCTCGCGCGCCACGATCGCCAGCGGGTAGGTGCCGATCTTGTTGGCGAAGTCGCCGTTGGCCGCCATCCGGTCGCAGCCGACGACGATGACGTCGACTCGTCCCTGCGCGATGACCGTGGCGGCCGCGCTGTCGGAGATGAGTGTGCAGGGAATGCTCGCCCGCGCCAGCTCCCAGGCGGTGAGCCGCGCGCCCTGCAGCACGGGCCGCGTCTCGTCGATCCAGACATGGGGAACGGGCAGGCCGCGCTCGCGCAACAGGTAGAGCGCTGCCAGCGCCGTGCCGTAGCCGCCGGTGGCCAGCCAGCCCGCGTTGCAGTGCGTCAGCACCCGGCGCGCGCCGGTCAGCAGGGGCAGCATGTGCTCGCCCAGCGCGCGGTTGGCCGCCGCGTCCTCCGCGATCAGCCGCGCGGCCTCGGCCCGCGCCGCGGTGACCGCCGCCCGCGGACCGCCGGCGAGCGCGGCGATGAAGGCCCGTTTCGTCCGCTCGACCGCCCACGCGAGGTTCACGGCCGTGGGTCGCGACGACTCGAGGTACGCGGCCAGCTCGCCCGCGCGGCGCACCGCCTCGGCCGGATCGCCGGCCGCGATGTCCAGCGCGCCGAGCGCAAAGCCGGCCGCAGCGGTGAGGCCGACGAGCGGCGCGCCGCGCACTGCCAGGTCGCGGATCGCGCGCCATGCGTCCGCCGCCGAGCGCAGCGGCACGAGGCGCTCCTCGTGGGGCAGCAGGCGCTGATCGAGCACCTCCACGGTCGTCTCGTCCAGCCAGCGGATGGTGACGATTGGTATGTCGAGCATGTCAGTCCCGCCGGCCAGCGTAGCATGTGGACACCCGCGGGGCCGTCGGTGAAACCGGCCAGTGCTACACTGGGCGTACGCTCGTGGCCCTTCCGCGGAAGGACCGTCGTTTCCTCACCATCAGTCGCGCTTCGAGGTGCCTTCGATGACCGCCACCTCTCCGACGTTGGATGCCATCGGCGCGAACGCGCGCGCCGCGGCCGCGGCGCTACGGCGCAGCGGGACCGCCGTCCGCGACGCCGTCCTTGGCCGCGCGGCCGAGCTGCTGGTCGAGCGCACGCCGGAGATCCTGGCCGCCAACCAGCAGGACTACGTCGAGGCCGAGGCCGGGGGGATGGACCCCTCGTTCCTCGATCGCATGTTGCTGACGGCGGACCGCCTTGCCGCCATCGCGGCCGACGTGCGCGTCGTCCAGGCGCTGCCCGACCCCGTGGGCGAGGAGTTCGATGGGCGCATGCTGCCGAACGGGCTGCGCATCGCGCGGCGCCGCGTGCCGATCGGCGTCATCGCTTCGGTCTACGAGAGCCGGCCGAACGTGACCGTCGACATCGGCGTGCTCTGCGTCAAGAGCGGCAACGTCTGCATCCTGCGCGGCGGCAGCGAGACGCTGCGCTCGAACCGCGCGCTGGCGCGCCTGCTGCGCGACGCGTGCGCCGCCGCGGGGTTGCCGGCCGACTGCGTGCAGCTCATCGACGACCCGGACCGGCGGCTGGTAGGCGAGCTGCTGCGCATGCGCGACACGGTAGACGTGGTCATCCCCCGCGGCGGCACGGACCTGATCCGCCGCGTGATGGACGAGGCGACGATGCCGGTGCTGGCGATGGGCCACGCCGTCTGCCACACCTACGTGGACGTGGCCGCCGACGTGGAGAAGGCCACCCGCGTGGTGGAGAACGCCAAGTGCCGGCGGACGTCGATCTGCAACGCCCTGGATACGCTGCTGGTGCATCGGGATATCGCCGAGCGCTTCCTGCCGCGCATCGCCGAGCGCTTCGCCGCGCGCGGGGTTGAGATGCGCTGCGACCCGACGGCGCTGCCGATCGTGGAGCGCGCCGGCGCGGCCGGCGCCCGGGTGACGCCGGCCCGGCCGCAGGACTACGGCTACGAGTTCCTGGCGCCGATCGCGGCGGTGCGGGTGGTCGGTTCGGCGGATGAGGCGCTGGAGCACATCGCCCGCTACGGCTCCGGCCACAGCGACGCGATCGTCACCGAGGACTACACGCTCGCGCAGCGCTTCCTGGACGAGGTCGACGCGGCCGCTGTCTACGTCAACGCCAGCACGCAGTTCACGGACGGCGGCCAGTTTGGGCTCGGCGCCGAGATTGGGATCAGCTCACAGAAGCTTCACGCCCGCGGCCCCATGGGGCTTCGCGAGCTGACGACCTACAAGTGGGTGGTTCAGGGCGACGGCCACACGCGACCGTGATTGAGGAGGGACGAGGGATGCAGTATCGCTTCGAGCGGGAGGCCCGTACGCCGTACTCGGAGGTCTACATCATCGAGGACGGTGACGGTGAGGACCTCGGCCGGATCGACCTGCACTACAGCGCCGCCGGCGTCTACGCCACGCTGTGCGTCGGCGACCGGATCGACGAGTCGGACGTCCAGGAGCTGATCGGCCAGATCGACGAGCGGCTGGTGCTCAACGTCGACCCGTACCGCGAGGACTTCGTAGTGACGGTGTGGCGAGGCCAGGAGGTGGGCGTGTACTCGGATGAGGAAGAGGAAGAAGACGAGGAGAGCGACGAGGACTACGACGCGGACCACAACGGTCACGTGCACTGAGCGGTCGTCGCGAGCAGGCTGATCAGCGGGGCCATCCGCATCGCGGGTGGCCCCTTCGTATGGCCGTGTCCTCCAGGGGCGAGGATGGTCCCGGCGGGGGCCAGCGGGCTGGGCCGTTTACAGTGGAAGAGAGCGCCGCCCGACGTCGGCGCAGGAGCAGGGCACCTATCTCACCGTGGAGGGGAGCTTCCCATGATCCGTCTCGGTCTGCAGATCCCGAGCTTCACCTATCTGGGCGTGCCCGATGACCGCCTCTTCGAGCGGATCGCTGCCATCGCGACGACCGCCGAAAGCGCGGGCTTCGACTCCGTGTGGGTGATGGACCACTTCTACCAGATCTTCGGCAACCCGGTTGAGCCAATGCTCGAAGGGTATGCTGTTCTCTCCGCGATCGCCGCGCGCACTGCGCGTCTCCGCCTGGGCACCCTGGTGACGGGGGTCACCTACCGCAACCCCGCGCTCCTCGCCAAGACCGTCACCACCCTCGACATCGTCTCGGCGGGCAGGGCGATCCTGGGGCTCGGCGCGGCCTGGAACGAGCAGGAGCACGCCGGCTACGGCTTCGAGTTCCCACCCATTCGCGAGCGCATGGACCGGCTGGAGGAGGCGCTGCGGATCTGCCGCGCGATGTTCACCCAGGAGCGCCCCAGCTTCACCGGACGCCACTACCGGGTGGAGGAAGCGCTCAACCAGCCGCGACCCGTTCAACCGGGAGGGCCACCGATCCTGGTCGGCGGAAACGGCGAGCGCCGCACCTTGAAGCTGGTGGCGCAGTATGCCGACGCGTGCAACCTCTTCGGCGATGTCGAGATGGTCCGGCATAAGCTCGGCGTGCTGGAGCGGCACTGCGAGCGGGTCGGCCGTGACCCCGCCGCGATCACGAAGACCCGCCTCGGTACGCTGATCATCGCCCCGACGCAGGCCGAAGCGGAGCGCAAGGCGGCCGTTTTCCGCAGCACTCGGAAGATGGATGAGGAGCGGTTCCGCATGATGGTCACCGTCGGCGGTCCCGACGCGGTGCTCGAACACGCCCAGCGCTTCCTCGATGCGGGGCTCGACGGCCTGATCTTCAACATGCCGGACGCGCAGGACCTGGAGCCCGTGACGCTGGCCGGACGGACGCTGAGCAAGCTGTTCGCGTAGCGGTCCATCGACCGACTCCCAGCGGCGCGGGCCCGTGGCCGCTACAATCGAACTGGACGCCCGCCGCCCGGCGGGCGTGTGCCATCAGGACTGCATGAAGGACGAGTGCATGGATAGCGCCTGGCAGATCGGCACCCTCGCCAACGGGCTACGGGTCGTCACCACCCCGCTGCTGCACGCGCAGTCGGTCAACGTGAACGTCTTCGTCGGCGTCGGCTCGCGCGGCGAGGAGCGGCGGATCAACGGCATCACCCACTTCCTGGAGCACATGCTCTTCAAGGGGACCGAGCGCTTCCCCACCGCCCAGGCCGTCGCCGAGGCGATCGAGGGCTCGGGCGGCGTGCTCAACGCCTTCACCTCGCGCGAGCTGACGTGCTACTGGAACCAGGTGCCGTTCGACCGCGCGGAGACTGCGCTGGAGGTGGCCGGTGAGCTGGTGCTCCGCCCGGCACTCAGCGCCGAGGAGCTGGAGAAGGAGAAGCCCGTCGTACAGCAGGAGATCCGGCGCACCTACGATCAGCCCGGCGCCTGGGCGCACGAGCTGCTCAGCCGTGCCCTCTTTGGCGATCAACCGATCGGCTGGAGCGTGGCCGGCGATGAGCAGACCGTGGCGACGATGCAGCGGGGGGACTTCCTCGCGCATATGGGCTGCTGGTACGGTCCCACCAACCTGGTGCTCTCGGTGGCGGGCAAGATCACGCACGAGCAGGTGATGACGTTGGCCGAGCGGAGCTTCGGCGACGCCCGCGGACCGCGCCCGCCCACGTTCCCGCCGTTCGACCCGGCCCAGCCGGTCACACCGGTCACGGTGGAGGACCGTCCCGCGAACCAGCAGGCCAACCTCGCCCTCGGTGTGCGCGCGCTGCCGCGCCTCGACCCGGACCGCCACGCCCTCGGCGTGCTGACGACACTGCTCGGCCGGGGCATGAGCTCGCGCCTCTTCATGGAGGTGCGGGAGAAGCGTGGCCTCGCCTACTCGGTCGGCGCGGGCGCCAGCCGCTACCAGGACACCGGCGCGTTCGTCGTGTCGGCTGGCGTCGGACCGGGCCAGGCCGTCGAGGCGGTGCAGGTGATCACGGAGCAGCTCCGCCGCGTGGGCCAGGAGCCGGTCTGCGAGGACGAGCTGCACAAGGCGCGCGACTTCACGGCGGGCTCCTTCCGGCTGGGGTTGGAGGGGACGATGGCGCTGGGGCAGCGCCACGGCGAGCAGTTGCTGGTGCAGGGTTTCATTGAACCGCCCGATGAGGTCGTCGACCGGATCCAGGCGGTCACCGCCGACGACCTGCAGCGCGTGGCGCGGCGCGTCTTCCAGCCGGGATCCCTGGCGGTGGCGGTCGTCGGCCCGAACCCGGACGCCGACGCGCTGGGCCGCGCCGCCTGGCTCTGAGCCCCGCGGGGTCAGTGCTGGGCGGGTGGCTGCGCGGTCACGTCTTCGGCTGCTGCCTCATCATGAGGTAGCCACAGCTCCGCCCACTGGGAAACGGCCTGCACGACGGCGTTGAGCGCGTGGCCGCGCTCGGTCAGGTGGTACTCGATCCGCACGGGCGTGGTGGCAGCCACCGTCCTGGTCACGATTCCGGCGGCCTCCAGCTCTTTGAGGCGCTCGGAGAGCATCCGGTCGCTCAGCCCGGGGATCGAGCCGGCCAGGTCGGTGAAACGCGCCCGGCCCGCGAGCAGCGCGCGCAGGATGGCGCCCGTCCAGCGGCCGCCGATGAGCTCGGCGGCCCGCTGGTAGAGCGGGCAAAAGGCCGCGGAATCTCCCGCATGATCCACAGACCAATCTTACCGCTGGTAAGTGGCTTGACAAGCGTAAGCTGACCGCCCTATAGTCCCTTACGAAGCATAAGCGCGGCGTCCGTCCCCGGGCGTTGCGGTCGATTCGGAGGAGCATATGAACAGCGCATCCACCGCCGTGAGCACCTGGGTCATCGACCAGACTCACACCATCGCCGAGTTCAGCGCACGGCACATGATGGTCTCCACCGTCAAGGGCCGGTTCCGCAGCCTGCAGGGCGCGATCCAGTGGGACGAGGCTGACCCGTCCCGCTCGTCGGTCGACGCCACGATCGACGTCGCCAGCATCGACACCAGCGAGCCCCAGCGCGACGGGCACCTGCGCTCGGACGACTTCTTCAACGCCGAGAAGTACCCCACGATCAGCTTCCGCAGCACCCGCATCGAGGTCGAGGACGAACAGCACGCGAGATCGG
>JAJYLG010000189.1 GCA_021787985.1 Chloroflexota bacterium | reverse complement strand
ACCACGGGTGTTGCGGGCTACCTTGTGGTGGCCCTCTTCCCGCTCAACGCGACGCTGGCACCCTGGAGTCACGTGTCGCCCTGGGACTGGGCGTTCGGCGGCGACCCGCTGGTGCAGGCCACCGCGGCGTGGCGATACCTGGCACTCGCGGTGCCCGCGGTCGTGCTGGCGGCGATCGGCGCGCTGGGGTTCGGCCGGCGCGACGTGCGCGCGGGCTGACACATGCTCGAGAGCGGCGCCGCCGATTCGGTACGAGGAGAAGGCGCCGCGGGAACGCACTGCGCCGGTCAGCCGGCGCCGCAGGCTGGCCTGGTGCGGTGGGTCCTGGAATGCGAGTCAGGTCCCGGGGCGGCCGCCACACCCCGGGGCGAGCAGCACTGGGTGGGTCACAGAGCCGCCAGGGGACCCTCGGCGCCACGGTCAACGTGTAGGCTACGTGGGGATGGACCGGTCAGGGCAGCGGGCTGTGGTGGAAGACGGGCGAACCCGAAGGCCGGGCGGGGGGTCGCCCGACAGGGCGCGTGGGCGCGGCGTCTCTTGGTGGCTCGTAGGGTCCGTGTCCGACCTGCGACGCGAATCGCGCCTGACCGGCGGCTACCTCCTCGTCACCGGGCTCTCGAGCGTCATCGCGACCTTTGGGCTGATCACGGACTCCGCGGCGGTGATCATCGGGGCCATGTTGATCGCGCCACTCCTCTCACCGATCATGGCCCTCGCTCTGGCCGCGCTCGGCGGTCGTGAGCGCCTCTTCGCCCGCGCGGGGGTCACGCTCGTCACGGGCATCGCCCTCGCGCTCGTCCTCTCCGCGAGTCTCGCGTGGGGCGCGCAGCAGCTGCCCTTCGGCGCGCTGGCGACCGTGCCAGCGGAGGTCCAGTCGCGCACGCGGGCCGGCCCCTTCGATCTCATCGTCGCCCTGGCCGGTGGAGCGGCAGCCGCCTACGCGCTTGTCAGGCTCCAGGGCGCCGCAGCGCTCTTCGGCGTGGCCATTGCCACCGCGCTCATACCGCCGCTCTGCACGGTCGGCATCGGCATCGCGATGGGCGACCAGGGCATCACCATCGGCGCGGCCACGCTCTTCGTGACGAACCTCGTCGCGATCACGGCGGCGGCCACCGTCATGTTCGCCGCCCTCCGGTTGCGCCCGCGCCGGTCTCGCACCGCCCACTACGGGATCCTGCTGACCTCGGGGCTCGTGATCGCCCTGGTCTTCGTGCTCGTCCCCACCGCGGTCGGCGTCGCGCAGCAGCGGCAGCTTGCGGCCGGACGCCAGGCGTTCGCCGACAGCGTCAGCTCCGCAGTGGCTGATTCCCTGCAGGCACGGGTGCCGGGCGCGACTCTCGTCAGCGTCGAGCGGAGCACGCAGCAGGGCACGCTCCAGCTACGCGCCACTGTGGAAGCCGCGACGATGCCGTCGCTCGTCGCCGTGCGGGCAATCCAGGCGGACGTCGCCCGGCGACTCGGCCGGCCCGTGCACGTTGTGTTCGTGGGCCTGCCCGTGGTGGAGCTCGATCCGTCAGCTCCGACTCCTGCGCCGACGCCCACTCCGACTCCTGCGCCGACGCCCACTCCGACTCCTGCGCCGACGCCCACTCCGACTCCTGCGCCGACGCCCACTCCAACTCCTGCGCCGACGAGAAGTCTGCCGGCCACCAACACGTAGCGCGACCCGTGCGGTTGAGGTCGATCCAGATGGATCGTGACGCGGCGCTCGATGTCGCGCGCCGCCAAGCGCTGAGCACCGGCCGCCACGAGCCACTCCGCTCTTGTGCACGGTGCAAGGGCCGTCGACACTATGCCTGTCCACCCGGCTGCGCGGGGCCACGGCTTACAGAGCGTCCGGTCGTACCGTCCGCCTCCGGTCGGAGGTGGACGAGGCAGGAGATTCGCGGTGCCTCGTGATGTGAGTCCTGAAGGGCGCATCGTTGGTCACGTGGTCGACAGCCAAGCTGTGCCGGTCCTGCCGGAATCCGCGTTCGAGCTCGCGAGCCAGGTCGAGAGGTTGCCGCGCTGGCACCCGTTCTTCGTCGAGGTTCGAGACGCCTCGGGACCGCTCGCCAGCCGCGGTGCGAGGTTCGACGCGGTGATCAAGCTGGCCGGACAGCGGCTGGAGGTGCGCTACGAGGTGACGGAGGCCCGGGCCCCGGACCTTCTCGCGCTGGTCGGGACGTTCCCCGGTGGCACGCTGCGCTGGACCCGGCGATTCGAACCGGCCGGCGATCACACGATCGTGCACGGCGAGCTCGAGTACGACCTTCCCGCATCGTTCGCGGCGACGGAGGCGAAGCGCGTGTTCGCCGTCTGGGCGGTCGAGCGAGACTTGCGCCATTCCCTCGACTACTTCGCCGAGGAGGTAGCCGCGTGGGCTCGATCACGGCCATGAACCCATCGAGACCGGGTCGCGCTGATGTGCGGGTCACAGCGGCCGGACGCGACGGACCGATCCCGTTCGACGTCCTCGACGTGCTGCGGAGCGAGCCTCCCGCGGGGGTCCTCTCGGCCTACGTTCGGACCGGCGCGGCGTCCGGCGGCGCGCTCGACCCCGAGT
>JAJYLG010000188.1 GCA_021787985.1 Chloroflexota bacterium | reverse complement strand
AACCCGCCGACATACGTATACACTGCGTCGCTGGAGGGCGCATACGTGTCCGCCCAAACTTGCCAGAGCAGTGCCGCGCCGGTCCACCACTGAGCACATCCCCGACCGCTCAGACTTCCTCCCGACACCGGATAGTTCGAGACAGTGTACTGGCAGCTCCACCCGCTCCAACCATCAGCCCTTGCTGTGGGGGTGTGCTGACTCCACGTGCGCCCTGCTGCGAGGAGCAGAAAGGCAACGCCGATCGCGGCACGAAGCGCTCCGAGCTTAATCATGGCACGTCCCCTGTGCGTCAGGTGGGAGGGCGAAGATCGCCGCGGGGACCGAGGCGGGGGCGTAGATCTGGATCGGGCTGTACGCCTCCCAGTTCTCGCTGACAGCTCGGCCCCGCTGGTCCGTCACGGTGGCGCGCGCGACGACAACGCGCCCGTTCTCGTCGACCTGGAGCTCGTGGGTGCTGGTGAAGCCGGATGCCGAACGCTGCTGTGTCACCCACTGCTGGAGGGCGCTGCTACGGTAGGTCCAGAGCGGGGTCAGTCCTGACACGCCCGCGGCACCTGGCAGCACCGGAGCCGTGCTGGCCGGTGCGCGCTGGAAGCCTGCTCCCGGCAGCCGCGCCACAGCCACAAAGTCTGGCCCAGCGGCCGTGGGTCGCGTGGGTAGTGCCCGTGCATGGCACGCGCTCCCCGCGGGCGGGGCAACCGCCGGGGGGGAGGTGAGGGCGCGCAAGGGCGAGTGCGCCGGCCCGAGGATCACCGTTTCTTGGCTACCGTTCCGGACGATCTCCTGGTGGAAGCTACCGTCGGTAAAGGTGTATCGGGCGTGGAGCGCCGTCACGGATCCGCTCGCGTCCAGCCGCGCCCACACCTCGGCCAGCACCGTGCGACCGTTGGCCGGGTCTATGCCCGCCGAGCTGTAGGCAAGACTTGCCTGGGTCCAGTGCAACACCTTGTCTCGGAAAGAACCGGGAGGCGCGGTGAGGAGCTCGCTCGCCCATCCCGAGGGTGGCCTTGCGCTCGGGGGCGCGACGGGAGGTCCGCCGCCGTCCGCTGCCGCTGGAGTCGGTGTCGCTGGCACCACCGCCCCGGAACCGACGGTCGTGGCAAGGAAGGCGGCCACGAGCGCCGCAAGGCCCACTCCGGTCGCGACAACCACGATGAGCCGCCGTCGACGCAGCCGAACCTTCATCCGCATGACCCCCTTCAGCTCTGGGTGCCTTGCCTTGACGGTACCTGCCGGGGGCGGGCGATACTCCGGATGTCCTGCCGAACTGTTAGTTTTCTGCATGTTATCGGGCGTGTGATCGGCGGTCAAGACGCGATGGCGGTGCGAGCGGGTGTCGCTGGTGAGGGTCGGCCCGGCGCGGCCGACCGGCGCCTTCAGCCGCCGCGACGACGCGCCATCTGGGGAGCGTGCAAGTAGTCGGCGAACCCGATCACGTTGCCCCACGGGTCGGCGATCTCCACATAGTAGCCGGTGCGCATCTCCTTCGCGGGGCCGATCGGCTCGATCCCGGCCTCGGCCAGGGCCGCGGCGGCGACGCGCGCATCCGCGACCTCCAGCCAGACCCGCGGGGTTGCTCGCGGCGGGGCGGGAGCGATCCCGGCTGTCTCGCGGAGGATGAGCGCCGGCTCTTCCGGGCCGAGGCGGAACGCGAGGATGCCCGCCTGTGGGAACTCGAACTTCACCGGCAGGCCCAGCCGTTCGCCGTAAAATCGACGAGCCTCCTCCAGGCTCCCGACGGCCAGCATGACGTTGTCGATCCCGAGAATCTCGGTGGCGCTCATCCGATCTGCCTCCCCTTTGCACGCTCGCCCCAGTGTTGCCGCTCCTGTCCGGTCATCGACATCCAGCGAACGCCGCGAGCCGCGCGTCATGATATCGCATGCCGGGGGCCCGTTCGCGGCCGGGCTTTCGCCATCAGCGCCTGTTGCTGGACACTGAATCTGGGAGGAGCGTGTGGATCGCTGTCCGTGCTGCCTTCCTCGATTTTGGCGGGGCCGTGGTCCGCGCTGCGCTTGATGGCTGCGGCCGCTCGATGACGCGAATGCGCCGCTCATGTGCAAGGATCGCAAGGGAGGGACGGGGAGGATCGCGGAAATCGTAAGGGACGCCGAGGCGGCGAGCGCTGCCGGGATGGTCGGCATTCACTTCCGTAACTCCGCCGCGCTGGTGCGCGACTCGCAAGCAGCCCGCGTCGAGCTGCCCACGGACGCCTAAGGAGCCGAGTATGGCGCTGGTCCTGCGCGAGAACGATGTGGCCCGCGTGCTGACGATGGACGTGACGTTGCACGCGGTGGAGCGCTGCCTGCGCGAGCAGGCCGTCGGGAGCGCCGGCAACGTCCCGCGGCGGCGCGCCTGGGCGCCGCGGGTCGGGCTGAATGTCATGTCCGCGGCCTACCCTGTCGGCGGGTACGTGGGGCTGAAGGCGTACACCGTCGCGCGCGGCGCCGTGCGCTTCCTCGTGCTGCTGTGGAACGCGGAGACGGGTCAGCTCGAGGCGATCATCGAGGCAGACAAGGTGGGGCAGATGCGCACGGGCGCCGCCAGCGGG
>JAJYLG010000187.1 GCA_021787985.1 Chloroflexota bacterium | reverse complement strand
CCAGTGCGCACCTTCACGGCGGTAGTCGAGCGTGATCCGGATACCGGCTTCTATGTGGGCTTCGTACCGGGATTCCCCGGAGCCCACAGCCAGGCCGAGTCGCTTGACGAGCTTCATGGCAACCTGCGAGAGGTCATTGCCCTCCTGCTGGAGGACGGCGATCCCAAGCTCGAAACGGAGTTCGTGGGCATCCAGACCGTCGCAGTCGCGTAGTGTGGCAAAGGCGCCGGTCCTCAAATCTCGGGAGGTCATCGCTCTTCTCGAGCGCCTGGGGTTCCGAGAAGTCCGCCAGCGCGGCTCCCATAAGCAGTTGCGCCACGCCGACGGCCGCGTGACCACCGTGCCGGTCCACGGCGGCCGTGATATCTCCCCGATCCTGCTACGCCACATCGCGCACGATCTGCATCTGACGCTGGACGAGCTGCTGGCCGCCAAGAGGTGAGCTGCCGCCGCTGAGGCGTCCAGGCGGGCCGTGGGCCGGGCGGGCGGGGGCGAACCGAAGCCTATCGCGGTGCCCGTGGCTGTGACCACCGCAGTGACCAAGTCGTCGCCGCTGGGCGCGTCAGAGCGCAGATGGCTGCGGATGTCCTGGGAGGTCCGCGGCGTCGTTGCGCCGTCCTTCGGGTCGTGGCAGTCCCTTGCGTGACCCGCCCGATCCCTCATAATCCGTTGGTCCCAGGTTCGAACCCTGGAGGGCCCACTCGAGCGCGCCATGCGGGCGCGGGCGCACGGCACCCCGTGGTGGTCTTGGAGGTCCAGCATGCTGGCTCAGCTCGCCGGGGCGAAGCAGATCGCCAAGGACCTCCTGGAGTCCCGGCGATGGCCCGACCGGCCACAGACGATCAACGTCGAGATCACCGCCGCCTGCGACGCCCGCTGCATCCACTGCCCTCGATTCGACATGGATCGCCCGATGAAGGCGATGGCCATGGATCTGTTCCAGCGCCTGATTGACCAGGCCGGCGCCCTCAAGGTCCCCTACCTCTGCCCCAACGGATACGGGGAAATCTGCACGATTCCCGTGTCCGGCCTGGAAGCGTACCTCGAGGTCATCGCATCAAGCGGGCACCGCTTCAAGGTCCTGATCAACAGCAACGGCCACCGGATGACGGAGGATCGCAGTGCCTTGTTCGTGAAGCACGGCGTGCGGCTCGTGAACGTGACCATTGACGGCGCCACGGCCGCCACGGCGGAGGCCATCCGACGCAACCTCAGCTTCGAACGCGTCGAGGCCAACGTCAAACGCCTCCTGGCCCTGCGGGACGCCATGGGAGCGACCTATCCCAAGGTGCGCGTGGGCATGATCGCGATGCCGCAGACGATCCCGGAGGTCGAGCCGTTCTTAGCGCGATGGCGCGGCGTCGCCGACTTCGTCGGCATCGGCGGGTTCTCCAGCCGCCTCACGAGCGTGGCATCCGCCGGGCGAGCGTCGAGCCACATCCCCGTGTCTGAGCCGCCCGCGGGCCGCCGCGCGCGCGCTTGTGTCCTGCCCTTTCGAGATCTGAACGTGTGGGCGGACGGGAAGGTGGTCCTGTGCTGCGAGGACTGGAACGAGGAACTTGTCATCGGAGACCTCCGGTCCCAGACGCTCGACGCCATCTGGCACGGTGACGCCATCGGTCGAGTCCGCGCGAGCCATCTCCAAGGCGCCGGGACCGATGTGGCGTTGTGCGCCCGATGCGACAGCTGGCAGCGGCCGAGCGGCGGTGCACGCCTATGGTCCTAGATCGAGCCGCCGACGGTAGTCAAGATTGACGTGGAGGGCGTGGAGATCGCGGTGCTCACCAGCATGCGCCAGACTCTCGAACGCCATCGGTCGATCGTGCTGTGCGAGCTTCACGACACCAACCAGGCCTCTGGCGCACTGATGCGCGACCTGCGGTATGAGGTGGCCGCGCTGGGCAGCACGCAACCGGTGGAAGACGCCGCCTGGAACGCTCACGTGCTCGCGAGACACCGCTGAGCCCGAGCGGTCGCGACCCGGGGGAGGGCGTGCCGGTGGCGTGCGGTGCACCGAGGCCCTATTTTCCCCGTGCCGCCGAACGGAGCGGCCCGACACCACGGGTGGTTAGCTCAGCTGGTTAGAGCGCTGGTCTCACATACCAGAGGTCACAGGTTCGAGTCCTGTACCGCCCATAGCCCACACCCCCGGGAGCAGGATTCCGGGGGTGTTCGCATATGGCCCGTGCCCTGAACCCTGCCGAGATTCGCCGCCTCCTCGCGCGCACGCTGCGCGTCGCCCTGGACGGCGGCGCCGCCCCGCCCGCCCTCCTGGAGCGCTGGGGCGCCGCGCTGGCGCGCGAGGCGTCGTGGCGGGCAGCGCTCCTATGGGACGGCGTGGGCGCGGCCGTCGGCTGGGCGCTGCGCGAACTGGATCTCGCCAACCTCGCCCCGCCCGAGCTCGAGTCCGCGGCGACCGAGGCATACGAGCAGGCGCGGGCGCAGTCAGTACAGCAGACCGCCGACCTGGTCCGGATCGGCGTGGAGCTGGAAGGCACTGGCGTCCCGGCCATCGCGCTCAAGGGCTCCGCCCTCCTCATCGCCAACCTGGTCCCGGCC
>JAJYLG010000186.1 GCA_021787985.1 Chloroflexota bacterium | reverse complement strand
GCCGATGCCGATAGGTGCAGGCCGACAGCATCAGGACGCCGACGGCCACAATCGGGTAGCCCGTCACTCGCACGGCCTTTGCCTCCCGCACCCGCTGCAGCAGTTCCAAGCTGGTCGCCTGGGTCGGCGCGGCCTAACGAAGTTGCGCCTCAGCGGCGGGCGCCGGAGCCCGCCGGGCGCACAACACCTACACTATCCCCAAATCGCCTGCCGTGCGAACCGTCAGCCCGCGTAGCCCGCCGCTGCAGGCGCTGGTTAGGCTGCGCCCTAGGTGTGAGCCGACCCCACAGTCGAGGAGTCCTGCGTCCGGCGTCCCCCCGGCGGTAGCAGATCCTCTGGTGTGAACCTCGCGTCAAACCTGCGAGCCTCAGCGAGGATTGGTGCCTCGTTAGCTTCCCAGATGGCCCCATTCGCGCGGCGAACCCGCGACACGTAGGCGATTGTCGCGTACAGTTCGGATGGATCGGCGCCATAGGAACTGAGAGACCAGGTGCCCTTGTACTCGCGAGACAGACCGCGCCCGAGATCCTCGATCTCAGCAGCCCTGAAGGTGCGAATCGGGTCCCCCCAAACGTCAAAGGCGACGAATCGAATCTCGACCGCGACAACCGAATCTCGGACCTGGAGTTGGTAGGAGGCGCGAGCTTGGTAGCCGTCCCCATATGCCGTCGCCAGGCCAGGAGTGCCGACGAGGTCGACGGGGGCGGTGGAGTCGTGAGCGGCAATCCACTCGCGCTGTATCGAGGTCCGTTCGTTGAGCGCAATACCGTAACCCATGTTCAGCCGCATGGAGCCGCCGCTCGCGTGACTGAAAGCGGTAGTGTTTGCACGGGGTGTCGGGCCCCCGGTGACGACGGCGCGGGTCTCTGGGGATGGCGAACGGCACGCGAAGAGCGCAAGCAGACATATGAGTATTCGGGGGCGCATGCCGATTCCTCCTACAGCGGGAAGAGTGGCGCAGCCTAACCAACCGCGGCTCACCGGCCGGCGCCCGGCCGGCCAGCCACACAACACTTCCACTACCTAAGGTGCACCCACCAGCCACACAACACCTGCCCTGCGCGGCGGCCCGCTGTAGCCGCTGGTTAGGCGGCTCCGACGGACGCGAAAAGCGCCCGGACGTGCTTGACGTGGACTGCCAGCGCCTGCGGGAGCAAGTATCGCGTCTCCTCGATCTTCTGTCCGCCAGGCTCGATGACACTCTCGATTTGGGCGGGAAGTAAGTGGTACGACACGTTTGCGACGACGACTCCCCAGAGCCGAAACGTGACACCTGACATCACGGGTGATCCGCTTGCTCCGCGGAGCGCGGGGAACGACAACTCAAGCATCTCGTCGCCTGCTGCGCCGAACTGGCTGTGCAGCTTCAGCTCGCGAGTTACGTTGCCAAGCCTGGTCGCGGGAGCAAGGTTGATGATGTGCCCCTCGGTCCGCGTGGTGCCGTACTCGAAGCAGATCGCCTGCACATTGGTTCTAATCTCATCGTCCTCCGCCAGTTGGATGGGATTGGGGACCTGATAGCCGCTCACGTCTAACAGCGCCAGGTCCGTATCGGGATTTGTGCGGACGACCTTCGCCTCGTAGAGCCTGTCATAGTCGGGCAGCACGGAGATCGCCAAGGCGCCGGGCCAATCCCGGACCACATGGTAGGCTGTGACCAGGCGGGGCGGATTCCCGGCAATGGCTCCCGTGCCGAGAAACTGCGCGATGGCGCCGTCTGCTCGCACCGCGACGATTGGCACTACTACGGTACCTGGGTTCACGCCTTACTCACGTGTGGAGCAGCCTAACGTCTTGCGCCTCAACGGCGGGCGCCGGAGCCGGCCGAGCGCACAACACCTACCCTATCCCCAAGTCAGCCGGCCGAGCGAGCCGTCACCCGGCGTAGCCCGCCGCTGCAGGCGCTGGTTAGGCTGCGCGGCTACCAGCTCTCGCCTTGGCGATCGAATGCTCCAGCGACCGCTGCGTAGTCGTTCACCTCAAGACCCTCAGCTAGACGCCTAAGTTGGCCCTGATCGAGCTGACGGACCGCCGATGCTAGTGGACTGGGCCAATGGCGACGGTCCAGGAACCTCTCGAATGCGCTCCGGTGCAGCCGCCCTTCAAGGTGCTGGCGAATCATCTGTGCCGTTCGGTGAGCGGAGCGGGCGAGCTCGGCAAGAGCGAGTTGAGTGTCGGGGTCTGACACCTGTGCGAGGATAGCGCAGAGCGCGCCGGCCAGAACCCTTGCCTCCCGTTCGTCGAAGCTCGGCGAGCCCGGATCTGCGACGATGTCCAAGTACATCGCTGCCTCGACCTCGAACGGGAAATGCGCCTGGAGCTGGCCCGCCGAATCCTTTGTGAAAGTTGGCCCTTGCATGAGCACTGGAGTGAGCCACGCGTTGAACGCCGCCAGAGGGGTCACTCCCGCCGCGAAGTCGCTCAGTGATGCAGCAAACGATGATGGCTCGGGCATCGGCCTCTACGCGCAGCCTAACGAATCGCGCCTCAGCGGCCGGCGACTCCCCGCCAGCCGCACAACACCTGCATGACCTCAGGTCAACCTTCCAGCCGCACAACGCTCAAGCCCCACGCGCCGGCCCGCTGCAGGCGCTAGT
>JAJYLG010000185.1 GCA_021787985.1 Chloroflexota bacterium | reverse complement strand
AGCTACCCGATCCTGTACCTGGGCCGCCCCTGGATCCTCTATCGCGGCTACCGACGCCGGGCACCCGTCCCGTCGATGCCGTTGACCCACAGCCGCTGAGCCAGCCGGGAGCCCCGCACGTCATGGGTGGTCCGCAGCACGCGCGCTATCCAATCGGCGGCCGGATGTCGGATGTGGTCCTCGGGCTGGCGCTGCGCTTTCGCCTAACGGCGCTGACGCAGCGCTACAACTCGGTGGCCGTGCTCGGGGCGTTCTCGCTGATCAACGGCTTCCTCTCCATCGGACTGATGGCGGCAGCGGCGTTCGTGACGGGCCAGCCCTTCATCTTCCCGTCGCTCGGTCCGACCGCGTTCCTGCTCTTCTACACGCCGCAGGCAGCCTCCGCATCGCCCCGCAACACCGTGCTGGGCCACCTGATCGGGGCGCTGGCCGGCTACCTATCTCTGGTCGCGTTTGGGCTGCAGCAAGCCGGGCCGGCGCTGGCGACCGGCGTGAGCGGCCCGCGGATCGGCGCGGCCGCGCTCTCGCTGGGATTGACCGCCGGCTGCATGGTGTGGCTGCGGGTGCCGCACCCTCCGGCCGGCGCCACGACGCTCATCGTGAGCCTGGGCATCCTCGCGAAGCCCGAACAGCTCGCCGTGCTCATGCTGGCCGTGGTCCTGCTGGTGCTGCAGGGCCTGGTCATCAACCGGCTGGCCGGCTTGCCCTACCCCCTCTGGGCGCCTCGCGCAGACGATGCCTTGGCGGAGGCGCCGCCCGGCGGCGGACGGAGCGCAGGCAGGACGCCCTCGGACCCCTGAGGGGGCTCCTCGGCCGTCAGGCGTTCGATGAGACGCTCGGGGACCCGCTCGAGCACGGCGGCCAGCCGGAGGGTGCGCGGTCCCCCGATCCCCGCCGGGTCGGCCCTCGTCGCCAGGGCGATCGCCCGGGCCAGTTTGATGTCGTGCATCTGCGTTCCTCCCGCGACGTGCTCTCGGCTGCGGGCCCGGCGCTCCGCGCCCGGCGCCGGAGGATCGGCGGAGCCTACCTGCCGTCAAGGTCCCGCGCGCGCCAGCGCGCGCGGCGCGCCAAGCTGCCGGTGGCCCGGGTCGCCGCGCTCGAGGCGCTGCCGGGCTGCACCTGGCTAGCGCGCGACCGGCTGCTGCTCGACGCCCTGATGCGCTACGCCGCGCAGCACGGGCACACCTGGATGGCTCAGGACACCATCGATGCGCAGGGCTTCCCGCTCGGCCAGCGGGTCGGGGACGTGCTTCGCGCCTACGCTTCCGACTGCGCGCATCCTAAGCGCCTCGCCGACGAGCTCGAGGCCGTGCCCGGCTGGTCTTGGCAGGGTCTCGATAGCCGGCACCTGCAGGCGCTCGACGCCATCCGTGCGTTCGTCGCGCGCGAGGGACACGCCCTCGTGCCGGTCCGTTGGCGCGAAGGCGACGTGGCACTCGGGCTGTGGGTGCAGCAGCGCCGCCACGAGCACCGCGCGAGACGCCGCCGCATCGCACCCGCCCTCATAACCTTCCTGGAGGCGCTCCCCTACTGGGCCTGGGACCTGGACGGCCAGCCGACCCAGCGCTTCGTCGCGCTCCTCGCGTTCGCCCGCCGGCACGGCAACGTCGACATTCCCTACCGCGGACGAGAAGCGAACGGGGGACTGGCCTACTGGGTCGACCAGATGCGGACCCGGCACGCGCAAGGTCGCCTGTCCGGCGACGCGACGGCCCTCCTCGAGCGGATCCCCGGCTGGAGCTGGAGCGTCGCCGACCAGCCGCAGGCGCAGGCTGGGGTGATGGACGGCGGGCCGGCAGATCAGACCGCGCGATGGCGCCCGCGGGTGGTCGCCGGGTCGGTGGGTGACGACCGGCAGTTCGCCGTCATGGTGAACGCGCAGGCCGACCCGCCGTCGGCGGCATGAAGCGGTTTATCCGCACGCAGGGGACGGAGCGATCGGGCGTTTCCTCAAGGTTCCCGTGTACATGGTTCCGTGGCTCGGCTCTGCCGCCTACGTCGCCGACCTCGAACGGGGCGTTCGGGAGAGCGTCTCCATCACGGACGGCCGCGCCGTGGACTTGACCGTCCGCGATGCGACTCGGGAGGAGGTTGAGGAGCGCTTCGGGCGTCAGGGCGCCGAGGCACTGACGACCGCACTGGCGACGCCGTATGCCATCGTGACGCTGCGCGAGCGCTACGGCTTCGTTGTCGACTCCAACGCCATCGTGGCGATGACGCTCAAGAGCGAGCGCGCGGGTGCCTGACGCGTTGGCTCCCCGTGGTCACCTGGTCCCGGTCGTCGGCTCGCCGTCGAGGAAGTGCACGCGAAACTGGCGCCAGTTGGGGCCGAAGAAGCCGGTGCTCACCAAGACGCCCCAGGTGACAAGGTTGCCATCCTGGAACCGCAGTCGTTCCCCCGGGCCTGGGTTGTGGATCTTCGGGAGCGCGAGCAGGGAACGATCATCGAGGCAGAGGAACTCCTCCCGGCCGGCGGTGACCACCCCCACCGCTCGCCCAACGGTGCCCTGCGGCTTCCAGAGTGGCGGACCACCATGGTCTCTGCGCTCGAATTCGATCCGTGCGCCGCCGAAGCAGCGCTCCCGGATGTCGAGCAGACTCCGCA
>JAJYLG010000076.1 GCA_021787985.1 Chloroflexota bacterium | reverse complement strand
CGGCAGGCCGTACTGCCGATTGTAGAGAGGCCCCATCACGCCGGTCGCGTCCTTGGACGGCCAGTGGCCCTGGTACCAGTATTCGCGGTGCAGGTCGCCGCAGTTGCCGAGATAGGGCTGGAAGCCGATCCAGACGTTGTGCGAGAGGTAGGTCGCCGAGGCGGACGCGCGGAGGTTCGTCTGGCCGTCGAAGGGTTCTGGAAGCAGACTGGTGCCCGATCCCGACGCGGTCTGCTCGTTGTAGTGCAGGTGATAGAAGCAGTTGCCGCCCGGTCCCTCGGAGCCTCGCGTGTCACCCGTGTCCCCTGAGACGCCGGGTAGTCGCCCTGCGCGAGCTGCTGTCCAACGGCCAGTCCGGAGTACCGCTGGTTAAGGTGGGCGTATGTCACGTAGCGCGTGCGCGCGCCGTCCCACCAGCGGGTGATAACGTACTGTCCCAGATAGGCGCTGTAGGGCAAACAGTAATCGGCGGCACACCCCCCGTCGCACCCGAACTGGTCCACCACGGACTCGGTCGCCACGAACACCGACTCCTTGTACATGCGAAAGTCCAGTGCGTAGAGGTGCTTGGGGTCGTTGCTGTGGCCACAGTACGGATCCCCGTAGTATCCGCACGCCAGTTGCCGCCACGCGTCGGGCCCCCACGGGAACTTGCGGTAGTAGTCGGCGCGCGGCGCCGGCGGGCCGTTATCGGCATATGCGGACGCCGTCGCGATGAAAGAAGCCAACGCGGCGGCACAGACAAGCAGCGATAGCACTCTGGAGCGGCTCATGGATCTGCTCCTACTGCACCGCGCGCAAGGTGGGGATGACCTGGCGCAGGATCCCTACGTTCGTGCGCCACTCCGGGCAGTGCGGCTGCTGCCCGGGGTACGGCTTCAGGCCCGCGAAAGCCGGCAAGGGGGGCAAGTCACCCACGCATACGGTGGAGTAGGCGCTAACCAGGTACCCTCGCGGGGTCACAAAGAACGCGCGCACGCCGCCGGTAAGCGCCCCCGGCTCGTCCGTGCCGTTGGCGTAGTAGCAAAGCTCGTACGACGCGGAACCCAGCCGCTCGGTGGCCATCTGGGCAACTCTCGGACGGAAGCCTCCACCGCGCGTCGCGCACGAGATGTCCTCTATGGGCCGCGGGCTTCTGGGCTGCGCAGGCAGCAGGAGGAGCGACAGGTTCGCATTGGGCCAGGTGGTATTCAGTGCATCGCCCCATGCACCGCTGTAGTGCGGGACGCCCGGTGGCAGGCAGTAGCCGAAGCCCCACTCGAGATGCTCGATCTTCTGCCAGCCGGCGGGGCAGTCGAGGGGGCCGGGCGGGAGACGGTTGAGGACCGCACCGCCGAACTGCGCCGGGAACGGCACCTGGAGCTGGAATGGGACGTCCGTCTCACCTGCAAGGGGGGTCCAGTCCGGGCGCGGGGCCGTGGGCATTGGAGGAGCGGTGGCTGAGGCGGCACCCGTGGGGCTCGCCGCCGGTTGCACGCTCGCTCTACCGCCACACGCGGCCGCGAGGACGATCGCCGCCACCGCAGCGGCGATCAGCAGTGCCCGTGCGAATCGCGAGAGCTGCACGTCCCACCTGCTGTCCGGTCGGCCGAACGCGTTCTTGACGTGGAGTTTACGTCCCCCCCGCCGAGGCTGTCAGCCGCACACACTCGCTGCTTTACCGAGCGCGGCACGGCGCTCTACACTGCAGGCGATGGCACGCGAGCGGCGCATGGATTCGGGGACGAGCTTTACGGGCGGCTTGGGCTGAGCCCTGGCTGCTGCGCGTGTTCCGCCGCCAGGGCTGGCCCTGGCGGCGTTCTTGTTGTCGTAAGGGAGGCCGCGAGATGGCCGCGATCCGCAACGTGGAAGAGATCCGCGATGGCGCCCTCGCCGCGCTGGCACAGGCGAGCGACCGCGCCGCGCTGCAGGAGTGGAGGGTCCGAGTCCTCGGGCGCAAGGGCGAGCTGACGACCGTGCTGCGCAGCCTCGGTTCCTTGCCGGAGGCGGAGCGACGCGTCGTTGGCGCCGCGGCGAACGCGGCGCGCGACGTGCTCGATGCGGCCTACACTGAGCGCGCCGCCCGCGTGGAGCAGGAGGAGCTGCGACAGGCGACCGAGCGGGAGCGCGTGGACGTCACGCTGCCTGGCAGGCCGCTGCCCGCCGGCTCGCTGCACGTGATCACCCGCACGCTGGCCGACGTCCTTGACGCGTTTCGTTCCCTGGGTTTCTGGGTCGCGGAGGGGCCCGAGGTGGAGTGGGACGAGTACAACTTCACGCGCCTGCGCATCCCAGAGGACCATCCGGCGCGCGACATGTTCGACACCATCTGGGTCGACTACACGCGCCCCGATGGGCGCCGGCCGATGCTGCTGCGCACGCATACGTCACCCATGCAGGTGCGCGTGATGGAGCGACGGCAGCCTCCGATCCGGGTGGTGGTGCCCGGCCGCTGTTACCGCTTCGAAGCGACTGACGCGACGCACGAATGGATGTTCCTGCAGGTGGAGGGACTGGCGGTGGACGAGGGCGTCTCGCTGGCTGACCTGAAGGGCACGTTGGAGGAGTTCGCCCGCCGCATCTTCGGGCGCGAGCGCCGGGTGATGCTGCGCCATGCCTACTTCCCGTTCGTCGAGCCGGGCGTCGAGCTGGCGGTGGACTGCTTTGCCTGCCACGGCACGGGCTGCCGAGTTTGCGGGGCGACCGGCTGGATCGAGCTGCTCGGTGCGGGGATGGTCCACCCGGAGGTGCTCGCCGATGTCGGCTACGACGCGCGGCGCTACACGGGCTTTGCGTTCGGCATGGGCATCGAGCGGGTGGCGCTGATCCGTCATGGGATCGACGATATCCGCATGTTCTACAGCAACGACGTCCGCTTCCTCGAACAGTTCCCGGGGGTATAAGCGATGCGTGTCTCGCTGCGCTGGCTCGAGGAGTACGCCCGGCTCGTGCTGCCGCCGGAGGCGCTGGCACAGCGCCTCACCGTGAGCTCGGCCGAGGTGGAGTCGGTCGAGCGGCTCGGCGGCTGGGGGCCGGAGGTGCAGGTCGCGCGCGTGCTGCGCGTGGAGCCGCATCCCAATGCCGACCGCTTGCGGCTGGTGACCGTGGACCTCGGCGGCGAGGACCGGCCGCGGGTGGTGTGCGGTGCCCCCAACGTGGCCGAGGGCCAGAAGGTGGTCTTCGGCCGGGTCGGCGCGCGGATCGTCGACGGGCACACCGGCAAGCCGGCCGTGCTGAAGTCCACGTCGATCCGCGGCGTGGTCTCGGCCGGGATGGTGCTGTCCGAGCGGGAGCTGGGGATCTCGGACGAGCACGAGGGGATCGTCGTGCTGCCGCAGGACGCGCCGGTTGGCGCGCCGCTGGACGAGTACGCCGGCGACGTCATCTTCGAGGTCTACGTGGCGCCGAACCGGCCCGACATGGCGTCGGTGCTGGGCGTGGCGCGCGAGCTGGCGGCGCTGACGGGTCAGCCGTTGCGCGAGCCTCCGTCGGCGATCGTCCCGTCGGGCGCGGCGCGCACCGGGCGAGTGACGGTGCGCATCGCTGACGCCGACCTGTGCTTCCGCTACGTAGGTGTGCTGGTGGAGGGGGTGCGTGTGGGCCCGTCGCCGGACTGGATGCAGCGGCGGCTGCAGTCGGCGGGGATGCGGCCGATCAACAATGTGGTGGACATAACGAACTACGTCATGCTGGAGCTCGGCCAGCCGCTGCACGCGTTCGACCGCCGTCAGCTACGCAGCGGCAGCGTGGTGATCCGCCGCTCGCGCGCCGGCGAGGCCATCCGCACGCTCGACGGCACGGACCGCGTGCTGGCCAACGGCACGTTGCTGATCTGTGACGGCGACCGCCCGGTGGCCGTGGCGGGCGTGATGGGCGGCGAGGACACTGAGGTCTCGCCCGACACGACCGACGTGTTTCTGGAGTCGGCAACGTTTGCGCCCAGCAGCGTGCGTCGGACGGGCGCTGCGCTTCGCCTGCGGACCGAGGCGTCGCGTCGCTTCGAACGGGGGCTTCCGCCTGAGCTGGCGATGGCGGGGGCGCGACGGGCCGCCCATCTGCTGGTCGAGCTCGCCGGCGGCGTCGTGCGCGAGCCGGTGGAGGACGCGTGTCCGCAGCCGCGGGCGCCCGTCCGCCTGGGCGTTTCGCTGGCACGAGTCGAGCGGGTGCTCGGCATACCCGTGGGGCGCGACGAGTCCGCCGAGGTCTTGGAGCGGCTCGGTTTCACCGTCGAGGCTGCCGACGAGGGCGTGCTGCGGCTGACCGTGCCGTACTGGCGGCCGGATGTGCGGATCGAAGACGACGTGGCCGAGGAGATCGTGCGCATGGTGGGCTACGATCGACTGCCCTCGCAAACGCTGGCCGGCCGCGTGCCCGCACCGGACGAGGATCCGGTGCGCGACCTGCGCGAACGGCTGCGCCTGCGGTTCGCCGCCGCCGGCCTGCGTGAGGTGATGACCTACTCGCTCCAGTCGACCGACGGGTGGACGGCGGCGGGCGACACGGGCGACCTGACGCCGCTTCGCGTCGCCAACCCGGTATCGAGCGAGCACGAGTACCTGCGACTGTCGCTCGCGCCTGGGCTGCTGCGCACGCTCGCGCCGGTGCTCCGCCTGCGGCGCGCGCGCGTGGGGCTGTTCGAATGCGGGCGCCGCTATCTCCCCCGCCGCGACGAGCTGCCCGACGAGCGTGAGACGGTCTGCGGCGTGCTGGCGGGGGAACGTCCCGATCGCTGGGGCAGCCCGTCCGGCGAGTCGCTGGACTTCTCCGACGCGCGCGGGGTGGTCGAGCAGGTGCTCTCGGGCCTGGTCGACGGCCTGGATCTGGAGGCGGCGGAGCTGCCCGGGCTGCTGCCGGGTCAGGCGGCCCGGATACGCGCCGGGGCGGACGTCATCGGCCGCATCGGACGCGTCGACCCGCGCGTCGCCGGCAAGTTCGACATCGCCGTGCCTGTGTATCTGGTGGAGGTCGACGTGGCCGACGCGCTGGCGGCACGAGCGGGGCCGGGGGCGTACCGGCCGCTCTCCCGCTTTCCCGCGGTTCGCCAGGACGTGGCGCTGGTGGTGGCGCGCGACCTGGCAGCCGGCGAGCTGCGGCGCGCCATCCTCGAGACACCGCTGGTCGTCTCGGCACGGGTCTTCGACGTGTACGAGGGAGCGCCGCTGCCGCACGGCAAGAAGAGCGTGGCGTTCGCCCTGGAGCTGCAGGCTCCGGACCGCACGCTCAGCGAGGACGAGGCACAGCGCGCCCTGCGTCGGATGATCGAGCGGCTGCGGCGCCAGTTCGGGGCGGAGCTGCGCGGCGGCTAGACACGACAACGCCCGGGCTCGCGGGTCCGGGCGTCAGGCACGTCTCCTCGAGGACGCGGCGGTCAGGATGCGGCCAGCGCTTGCTGTGCCTGCGCGACCAGCACGCGGAAGGCGTCCATGTCACGCACCGCCAGGTCAGCCAGGATCTTGCGATCGACCTTCACGTTGGCCTTGCCCAGGCCGGCGACCAGCCGCGAGTAGCTCAGCCCGCAGAGGCGCGCGGCGGCGTTGATGCGGAGGATCCACAGGCGGCGCATGTCGCGCTTGCGGGTGCGGCGGTCGCGCGTCGCGTAGCGCAGCGCGTGCATCATCGACTCGTTCGCGCGGCGGAAGACGCGATGGCGCTGGCCCTTGTGACCCTTGGTCTGGGCGACGACTTCGCGGTGACGGGCGTGCTTGACGACGCCCCGCTTGACTCGGCTCATTGCTCGTCCTGCTCCATGTCGGCGCGCTGCTCAGACCCCGAAGGGCAGCAGCCGGCGCAGCCGCTTCTTAAACGCCCGGGCCACGGGGAAGGCCTGCTCGTCCTGCGCCAAGGCGCGTTTCGACTTGTGCGCCTTGAGGTGGCGGCGGTTCCCCTTCGACCGCATGAACTTGCCGTTCCCGGTGACCCAGAACCGGCTCTGGGCGCCTTTGTGCGTCTTCAGCTTGGGCAACGCGTCACTCCTTGCTGGCGACCGGCCGCGCTTCGCGCGCGGCGGACTTGACCGGTGCCAGGATCATCGACATGAACCGGCCCTCGAGGGCGGGTGGACGCTCGACGCCGGACACGTCCTTGAGCCGCTCGTGGATCTGTTCGAGCAAGGCAGCGCCGATCTGCGGGTGGGTGATCTCGCGTCCCCGGAACATCACGGAGACCTTCACCTTGTCGCCCTCACGGAGCAGCTTCTCCGCGGTGCGCACCTTGAAGTCGATGTCGTGCTCGTCGATCTTCGGCTTCATCCGGATCTCTCGGAGCATAACGGTCTTCTGCGTCTTCTTGGCTTCGCGGTCGCGCTTGGCCCGCTCGTACTTGAACTTGCCGTAGTCCATAATACGACACACCGGCGGCACGGCCGTCGGCGCCACCTCGACGAGGTCCAGGCCCGCTTCGCGCGCATGCCGTAGCGCTTCGCCCGTCGGCATCACGCCCAACTGCTGGCTGTCCTCGCCGATCACCCGCACTTGCGGGACCCGGATCCGCTCGTTCAATCGGAATTCGACGCTGATGCTCGGACCTCCGTGTTGGACTCCTCACCGAACCTATGAGGGATTTTACGATAGCACGCGCACAAAAGGGCGGTCAACGCGAACGGGACCGGCGCGCCCTTACCCTCAGCTTCGGCCCGGCGATGCGTAGACTTGAGCGCCGCACAACCTCGGCAAGGCCCGCGCCTCAACCGCGTCCCGCCTCCGCGTCCGCCACCGTGATGAGCGGTTGGTCGGTATCGACCCGTTGCCCCAGCGCCGCGTGGACGCCCGCCACCACGCCGTCGCGACGTGAGCGCAGCTCGTTGTTCATCTTCATCGACTCGACGACAACCAGCACCTGGCCTTGCGCCACCGGCTCGCCCACCTCCACGCTGACCTCGGCCACGATGCCGCTCATCGGCGCGTGCAGCGTCCAGGGGCCCTCCGCCGGCTCCTCGGCGGCCGGCCGGCGGACGGCCGGGCCGGTCCGGACCTCGTAGACGCGGTTGCCCACCAGCACGTCGTAACCCCCGGGGCGTCGGCTGGCGTAGACCTCGACCGACGTGTGGTCGATGAGCACGGAATACAGGTCCGTGTTGCCGATGCGCTTCAGCTCGACCTGGTGGCGCTGGTCTCCAACCTCGACCTCGTACAACCCGCCGGGCAGCGGGCGCACGCCGACCTCGCTGGTCAGGCCGTCGGCGGTCAGGAGGTACCGTTGTGCCATGCCCAGATCCGCGCCTGCGGCGTCGCCGGGGCGACCAGCCGCGCTTTCCGCCAGCGGCTCCCGGCCGCTGGCGCCGCGCCGCCCTCGACGGCCACCGGACCGGCGGAGTGGCGCAACAGCACAGCGGCGGTGATGAGCGCCGCCAGCCGGTCGACCTCGGGCGCCTGGTACTCGGCCTGGAAATCCCGGTCGATGAACGAGGTGTCCACCTGGCCGGCGCGGAAGAACGGGTCCTCCATGACGCGCATGTGAAACGGGATGTTCGTGCGAACGCCGACGATCTTGAACTCGCTCAGGGCGCGGCGCATGCGCCGGATCGCCTCCATACGGTCGCGTCCCCAGGCCGTGACTTTGGCCACCAGTGGGTCGTAGTAGACCGAGACCTCCATCCCGTCGTGCAGTGCCGATTCAACGCGGACGCCCGGACCGGCGGGCTCGCGGGCGAACTCGACGCGTCCCACGGAGGGCAGGTTGCTGGCCGGGTCCTCTGCTACGATGCGGCACTCGATGGCCCAGCCGCGCAGGTTGACGACGTGCTGGCTGTAGGGGAGCGCCTCGCCGGCGGCCACCCGGATCTGGTCGGCTACGAGGTCGACGCCGGCGACCAGCTCGGTAACGGGGTGCTCGACCTGCAGACGGGTGTTCATCTCGAGGAAGTAGAAGTTGCGGTCGGCATCGACGAGGAACTCAACGGTGCCGATATTGACATAATTGGCGGACAGGGCCGCCCGCACTGCCGCGTCGAACAGCCGATGCCGCAGCAGCGGGTCGACGAACGGCGAAGGACACTCCTCGATGATCTTCTGGTGCCTCCGCTGGATGGAGCACTCGCGCTCGCCCAGCGCGACCACGTTGCCGAAGCGGTCGGCGATGATCTGGACTTCGATGTGGCGGACCGGCCTGATCAGCTTCTCGACGTAGAGGGCGTCGTTGCCGAAAGCGGTGAGCGCTTCCTGGCGGGCGGTCTCGAACGCGCGGCGGAAGGCGGAGGGTGTGTCGACCTCGCGGATCCCACGGCCGCCGCCACCGCCCGCGGCCTTGATGACCACCGGGTAGCCGATCTGCTTGCCGATGCGCTCGGCCTCGTCGACGTCGCGGATCTCGGCGCTGCCGGGGACGACCGGAACGCCTGCTTGCCCCGCGCGGCGGCGCGCCTCGATCTTGTCGCCCAGCATGCGGATGGCTGACGCAGGCGGGCCGACGAAGGTGATGCCCGCCTGCGAGCAGGCCTCGGCGAAGCGCGCGTTCTCGGAAAGGAAGCCGTATCCGGGGTGGACCGCCTCGGCGCCGCTCTCCTTCGCCAGGGAGACGATGCGTTCGATGTTCAGGTAGCTCTCAGCGGCAGGCGCCGGCCCGACGCAGTACGCCTCGTCCGCGTAGCGCACGTGGGCTGCCGTCCGGTCCGCATCCGAGTAGATCGCCACCGAACGGATGCCCAGCTCGCGGCAAGCGCGCAGGATGCGAACCGCGATCTCGCCGCGGTTCGCGACCAGGAGTTTGCGAAGCACCGCCTGCTCCAGCCGGCCCGCGTCGCGGGCGGGCCGCACCCATCGTCAACGTTGCCGCCAGCGCAGGCAAGGGGCCGGCGGTCATACGTCGTGGCGCAGCGCGCGCTGCATCTGGCGTTGCGCCTCGCGCTCGGCGATGACGCGACGCTTGTCGTACGCCTTCCGGCCGCGTACCACGCCGACCTCGACCTTGGCCATGCCGCGCTTGAGGTACAGGCTGAGGGGGACGGCGGTGACGCCCTTCTGCCCCAGCGCCTCCTCGACCTCGCGGATCTCGCTTCGGTGGAACAGGAGGCGCCGGCGGCGGGTGGGCTCATGGTTGAAACCGTGGCCCGGCAGGTAGCGGGCGATGTGGGCGTTGTAGAGCCAGGCTTCACCGCCTTCAACGCGCACGAACGCCTCGCGGAGCTGCACGTTGCGCAGGCGGATTGACTTGATCTCCGTCCCGGTCAGCTCGATCCCAGCCTCGTAGCGTTCGAGCACCTCGTACTCGTGCAGGGCGCGACGGTTGACCGCGATGGCGACGTTCGCGTCGCCCTTGGGCTTGGCGGGCTGGGGCCTGGACATCGCGCGTCTTGCCCGTCAGTGCCCGGAGCGCAGATAGTCGATGGCCCGGTAGAGCTGGGCGTTCTCGATCGTACTCAGGTCTTCGCTGGCCGGGAGACTGACCACGATATCGGGAGTCAATCCGGTGCCCTCGATCGTGTGGCCCTTGGGGGTGAGCCAGCGTCCGATGCTCACATAGAGGGCGCCGCCGTTCGACAGCTCGAAGAACCGGTTGACCGTGCCCTTGCCGAACGTCTGCTCGCCGATGACCGTGGCCCTGCCGTTGTCCCGCAGTGCGCCCGCGAGGACCTCACTGCCGCTCGCGCTGTTGTGGTTGACGAGCACCACCAGCGGAATGTCGGTGGCCAGGCCGCCGGCGTGCGACCGCAGGACCTGGCGGCTCCCGCCGCGGTCTTCCTCGACCAGCACGACGCCGGGCTGCTGAAACTCGGACGCCACGTCGACGACGCTCGTGACGGTGCCGCCCGGGTCGTTGCGCAGGTCGAGGATGAGCCCCTTGGGGTGGGACTGAAGCACCTGCGTGAGCGCCTGGCGCAGCTCGGTCGGAGTGCGGTCGGTGAACTGCTCGATGCGGATGTATGCCAGGTCCGTCACCGGTGTGCCGTTTGCGTCGTGAATCGGCTCGACGAACACCGAGTTGATCGGGATGGTGTCGCGGGTGACCGTCAGCACCTGCACCGTGCCGTCCGCGTGCTGGACCTTGAGCTCGACTTTGCTGCCCTTGGGCCCGCGGATGGTGGCGACCGCCTTGGGGACGCTCCAGCCGCGTGTGGACTGGCCGTTGACCTCGAGGATGGTGTCGCCGGGGCGGATGCCCGCGCGTTCGGCGGGCGAACCGTTGAAGGGCCGGATGATGACGAGCTTGCCGTCCTTGGAGTCGACGCTGGCGCCGATGCCCTCGAACTGGCCGCTGAGGTCGGAGTCGGCGATGCGCTGGTCCTTATTGACATAAACCTGATGCGTGTCGCCGACGGCGTTCAAGATGCCGTCGATGGCGGCCTGGCGCAGGGTCGCGCCGTCGATGCGCGAAGGGTCGACGTAGTGGTCCTTGAGCGTCTGGTAGATCTCGAGGATGACGGAGAAGTCGGTGCCGTCGGCCGCGACGAGGGAGCCGCCGCTGGTCACCGCGTGCGCTTTCTGGGCGTTGGTGGTGGTGGCCTCGCGCAGGGCGAAGCCAAGGCCGAACGAGAGCGCGAGCGACAGGACGAACAGGATGGAGATAACGGCCCAGCGGGTCGAATGCTCGGCGCCGCGTCGGGCCGGTGACGGCTGTGCGGGCAAGTCCTGCATGGAGCGGCGGGTCCCCTCTGGAGGCGCGAAGCGCGAATCAGTAGCATCAGCATAGCACCCGAGCCGGCGGCAGCCGGCAGCGACGCGAAGGCGGGTGGGGCGGCGACGCGATCGTGGCTGGGGGCGTCCGCCGCACGAAGATCTCGGGGTGGGGCAAGGGCCGTCCCGCACATAACCGCTATAGTGCGAAGATACGCCTTTGCGGCCCGGGCCGCGGGCCGGCCGCCCGGCGCAAGGAGTACGGCTTTGTCGGGCCGCGGCGGGCAGGAGTGGCGTGCTGCGGGTGAAGAACGGTTCGCGGGGCGGCTTGCCCGCGCGGCGACGCGCCGATAGGGTAGCCGTGGCGCCAGGAGGTCGCCGCCCATGCCGCGCCGCTGGGTCCGCGTCGAGTCCGTGCGCTTGCGCTTCGCGGCCGCGCACATGGCGACGTTCCGTGGCGACTGCGAGCCGCTTCATGGGCACAACTACGAGTTGCGCGTGGAGGCACACGGCGAGCTGACCGAGGACTCGTGGGTGCAGAACTTCGGGCTGCTGAAAGCGATTGCGCGAGAGATCTGCGAGGAGCTCGACCACCGCTTCCTCCTGCAGCGGGGGAGCCGGATCCTGCAGATCGTCGAGCACGAGGACCAGTGGGAGGTCTGGTTCGGCGTACGGCCGCACTACTGGCTGCCGAAGGCGGACGTGCTCGCGCTGCCCGTGGACAACACCACTTCCGAGCGCCTCGCGGAGTGGATCTGCGGGCGGCTCCGCGGCCGCCTGGACGGCGAGGGGGTGGCGAACGTGCAGCGGTTGCGGGTCGGTGTCGAGGAGATGCCCGGTCAGAGCGGCTGGTACGAAGAGGACGAGCGTTGACACGTTCGGCCCGCCGGCGGCTACGATAGCTATAGAAACAGGCGCGTGCCTGTCTCCGGGGGCGACAGATGCAGATCGACTGGGGTCGTACCATCAACGACATCTTCGCCGACAAGCTCACGTGCCCCCGCTGTGGCGGCTTCGATTACCAGCTCTTCGCCGGATATACGCGGCTGCCCGAGGCCGCCGACTATGCGCCGCGCTGCCGCGACTGCGCGGACAAGTCAAGCTGCGACGCGCGCAAGCTCGTGGTGATCTGCGAGCGTTGCGCGCAGGAGCTCCGCCTGCGCGCCCGGCCCGTCGACGAGGAGGGCATGATGGTCATGCTCCTCAGCGACTGTCGGCGCGAGCTCGAAGACTCGCTCGACTACCTCACCGACGGCTGGCTCGAGGATCTCGACGTTCCCCCGGAAGAGATGGAGGGCCGGCTCGAGGAGTATGACCCGGAGGTGTTCGCCGAGGAGGACGCCTGGCGGCGCCGCCTCGAAGAGGAGTACCTCCAGTTCCACCGCTGGTTCCGCGAGCATGTCAAGCGCATCCCTGACCCCGGCTGGCGCTCCGAGTACGTCGACGAGATCGTGTCGCTCGGCTACACGACGCTGCTCGGCGATTGAGCCTGGTGCCCGACGTCCTGCTGCTCGTGGACTCGCGCGGCGGCCTCACCGAGCAGCTCGCCGAGGCCGTGGCGGCGGGTATCCGCGACGTGCCCGACGTGCGTCTGCGTTATCGTCGCGTCGATGACGCGGAGCCCGGCGAGCTGAAGGAGATCCAGGGGCTGATCGTCGGGTCGCCCAACTGGAGCGGCATGACCGGCAAGCTGAAAGAGTGGTTCGACCACTCGGGCGACCTGTGGGAGACGGGCGAGCTCGCCGGCCGGGTCGGTGCCGCGTTCACCGCCGGCTGGTCGAGGTCCGGCGGCACCGAGGCGACGCTTCTCCAGCTACTCCACCTGCTTTTCAGCCACGGCATGGTCGTCGTCGGCCTCCCCTGGTCGGAGCGGATGCGGCGATCCGGCTCCTATTACGGTGCCACTGCCCACGGAGTCATGACGGAGGACGACCGCCTGCAGGCACGTCAGCTTGGCCGCCGCGTCGCCGAGCTGACAGCGCGACTGTTCCCCGAGCCGCGCATCGCCGATCAGTAGGGCGCATCAATTATGTCGCGCGCTTGTCCGCCACGCCGCCGGGGTCACCCCGGCGCATGGCGGGCCGCAGCGCTCCTCGTTCAGCGCAGAGCGAGCCGGGGCGCCGATGACCGCGTGACGGGGTGTCGAGGGCAATAATGTGGGCCGTGATGCGGCAGCCATCACGGCCCGGCCAAGGAGAGCGAGCCAGGCAACCAGTCGGAGGGGTCGTGGTCACCTGGTCGGCTTTATGGTAACTCGCGCCCGGTCGGCGATCAACAGCCTGTACTGGTTCATGACCTGGGTGACAGTACCTCCTCGGTGGGGATGTGGAAGTTGGTGGCGAGGAACTGGGCTGGCGTGAGGTAGCCGAGGGCCTGATGGGGGCGGAT
>JAJYLG010000013.1 GCA_021787985.1 Chloroflexota bacterium | reverse complement strand
GCTGAGGACGCTGCTCAGCCAGGTCTCCGGGCTGTATATTGGAGAACAAAACCGGCACTATTTCCTCCACTACGGCGTGCCGCGTTCACGGCTCTTCCCCGCGCGCTACTGCGTGGATAACGACTTCTTTCAGCAGAAAGCGGCGGAGCTCTCGCCGCGGCGGCACACGGTGCGCGCGACGTTCGGGATCGATGACGACGCGCCGGTGGTGCTGTTCGTGGGCAAGTTCATCGAGAAGAAACAGCCGCTACTGCTTCTTGAAGCTTTCGAGCGAGTTCGCCGCGGACATCGCTGTTGGCTGCTTCTGGTTGGAGATGGGCCGTTGCGACAAGCGGCCGAGGGGCTGATCGCACGGCACCAGATCCCTAACGTGCGAATGGCGGGCTTCCTCAACCAGACGGAACTGCCCGCAGCCTACGCGGCCGCGGACATCTTCGTCCTACCGTCGGCATTCCACGAAACCTGGGGCTTGGTCGTCAATGAGGCGATGAACTTCTCACTGCCTGTGGTCGTATCCGACAAGGTGGGCTGTGGGGCAGACCTGGTACGCCCTGGGTGGAACGGCTTCATCTTCCCGCACCGCGACGCGCAAGGGCTGGCGCGCGCCATTGCCATGCTCGTCGCCGACGAGGAATCGCGGCGAGCTTACGGCGTACATAGCCGTGAGTTGGTGGCTCAGTACAGCATCGAGGCGGCCGCCGATGGCATTGTGGCGGCGTGCCTCGCCGGCAGCAATGGTCGGCTCAGAGAGCGGGAGCAACTGAGTTGCGCGTGACGCCGGTCTCCAAACAAGCATACTACCGAGACCGCGGCATGGTACCCGGGCTCGCCGCCCGCTATTTCCGCGAGTTCGGCGATGCACGGACGATCCTGGACGTCGGCTGTGGCACCGGTGGCCTGGGTCGCTATCGGCCGTCGCCGGACGTCGAGATCCATGGTGTTGACTCGGACGCGGGGGCGGCCAAGCAGGCGTGCCGCTTTGAAGTCGTTGTGTGTTTGGACGTCGAGGCCTCGCCTCTGCCGTACGAGGATGGCAGCTTCGACGCGGTTCTCGCCAAAGACATCTTCGAGCACGTGCAGGACCCCGGCCGGCTGGCGCGCGAGATCTACCGGGTCATCCGCCCCGGAGGCGTGCTCGTGGCGTCGCTGGTGATGGCGCGGGCCAGCCGCGTGTGGGCCGACTACACCCACGTCCGTGGGTTCACGAAGCGCTCCGCCTGCCTCTTGCTCAAGGACGCCGGTTTCACCGTGGAGGCTGTCTGGTCCATGGGAGGCGTGCCGCTTTCGAGTCGCCTTGGGCTGATCTGGCTGGTCCCCTATCTGCTGCGACTCCCAGTATTCAACCAACTGTGGGCTTCAAGCTGGGAGTTGCGGGCACGGAAATGAGCAGTCTCGCCGTCATAGCTGACACCCGGGAAGCTGCTCCGATAAGTGTGCTTCTTCTCCGTGATATGCCGGAGGAGCGCCGACTCTCGATGGAGCGCTTCGCCGACGAGCTCGAGCGCGGTTTCGCCGGCCACTCGGCGGTTCGAATGGCCGCGACCGCCGTCCGCCCGTCACCACTGGCGGTCTCGTCGAGGCTCCGCCGTCTCGACAGCTACCTTGCGCGGTTCGTGCGCTACCCACTCGCCGCCTGGCGGCGAGTGGCTGACATCTACCACATCGCCGACCACGGGTACGCCCACCTTGCCGCGCTGCTCCCACGAGGCAGGACCGTGATCACGTGCCACGACCTGATGCTCCTGAGGGCCGACGACGGCGAGGCAGGGTTCCGCGGTCGCCGGCTCTCCGTCGCCCGCTTCCGCTGGAGCACCTCCTACCTCAAGAGGGCCGCCCGCGTTGTCTGTGACAGTCATGCCACCAAAGGAGACGTGATCCGCCTGCGTGGGGTCCCCGAGGGCCGTGTCGCCGTCGTGCCGCTCGGGGTGGACCGCCGCTTTCGCTTCCTCGGCGAGGAAGCCGTTTCCCGACTGAAGGCCGGGATTCCTGCCCTGGGGCGGTATGCGGTGCTCCACGTGTCGACCGGCGATCCGTACAAGAACGTGCCTGGAACGCTGCAAGTCCTTGCGGCCCTCCGCCAGTCGGGAATTGACGTCGTTCTTGTGCGCGTTGGGAAGCCTCTGAACCAGGGTGAGCGTGCACTGGCGCACCGGCTCCGGGTTGCCGGTGCGATTATCGACTGCGGGCGAGTGTCCGACGAACGTCTCGTCGAGCTATATAACGCCGCCGACGTGTTGCTGTTCCCTTCGTACTACGAAGGCTTCGGCTGGCCACCGCTCGAGGCGATGGCGTGCGGCACGCCGGTCGTTACGTCCGACTGCCGCGCCCTGGCCGAAGTGGTCGGCGACGCCGGGCTGATGGCACCGCCAGAGGACACCCACGCGCTCGCCGCCGCGGTCCGCTCGGTTCTGGAATCGGGCGAGCTTGCGATGCGACTCCGGCGGCTTGGCCTGGAGCGCGCGGCAAGGTACACGTGGGAGCGGACCGTCAGCGAATACGCCCGGGTGTACGCGGCGGTGGCGGAAGAGGCGATGAGCTGCCCGAGCGAGAAGAAAGCAGCACCGCAGATGGGATGCCGGCGATGATCGCTGGCGCCTTCCCTCCGCGCATCGCGATGGTCACGGGCGCAGGCGGCCAGGACGGCTATTACCTGACCGGGCAGCTGCTCACAGACGGATGGACCGTCCACGCGGTCGCCCGCGACGCTCGGGCGCTCTGCGAGTTGACAGACCGAACCGACCATCGGACCCGGCTTGTGGTGCACGAACGGGACGTCCTCGACGCGCCTCACATCCAGGAGCTAATCGGAGAGCTGAAGCCGCAGGAGCTCTACAACCTGGCCGGCCGGAGCAGTGTCTCTGCGTCGTTCGAAGACCCGCTCGCTGCATGGCGCGTGAACCTGGAAGCTGTGCTGATCCTCTTGGAGGCCGTTCGCCGCGCGAGCCCCGCAACCCGAATGTACCAAGCATCGACCAGTGAGATGTTCGGCTGGGAACCTTCAGGCAGCGTGGTCCACGACGCATCGTCACCGCTAGATCCGCAGAGCCCGTACGCCGCCGCCAAGGCCGCCGCCCACACCGCTTGCCGAACGTACCGGCGTGTCTACGGTCTTCGTGTCGCCTGCGGCATCCTCTTCAATCACGAGTCTCGGCGACGCGGACAAGGGTTTGTCACGCGAAAGGTCGTCGACCACGTGCGGAACCTCCGTGGCCTGAGCGACGCCGAGCGGGTGCGAATGCCACCGTTGAGGATGGGGAACCTGAGGGCGCGCAGGGACTGGGGCTTCGCGCCGGATTTCGCCCTCGGCATGCAGCTCATCTTGCGCCAGATCGAGGTCCGCGCGAGAATCAGCGGCCGTTCGCCGGATCCGGATGAGGCGGCCTACTACCGCGATTACGTTCTCGGCATTGGTCGCCTGTACCCGGTCTGGGAGTTGGTCGACCGCGCGTTTGCTCTGGCGAGCATGACTCTGGAGTGGCACCTGCAGGGCGAAGACCCGGCGCAGTGGTGCGCGACGTACGCCGACACTGGAAGCTGCGCCGTGGTGGTCGACCCGAGCTTGCTCCGGCCGAGCGACCCGGCCGCGATCCAGGCAGATCCGACTTCAGCGTGCCGAGAGCTGGGGTGGGCACCTCGACTAGGTCTCGATGTCTTCCTGAAGGACATGCTCGACGAGGAGTGCCCCTGACGATGTGCGGCATCGGTGGTGTTGTGGTCGCGATGCCGACGGAGCAGCTAGACCGGACACTGGCTGCGATGGCAGGCGCCATGGCGCATCGTGGTCCCGACGACGAAGGGACCGCGGTCGTTGCCCATGGATCGCTCCACGTCGGGCTGGTGGCCCGCAGGCTTGCCATCCAGGACCTCAGCGCCGCCGGCCATCAGCCGATGATGAGTGAACGCACGGGGAGCTGGCTCTGCCTCAACGGAGAGGTCTACAACGTGCGCGAGCTCCGGCTGCAGCTCGAAAGCCACGGCTACCGCTTCCGGGGCGGCTCGGACACGGAGGTCCTGCTGGCTGCCTACGACGAATGGGGGCCGGGATGCCTCGAGCACCTCCGCGGCATGTTCGCGTTCGCCGTGTGGGATGCGCGGGAGCAGCGCCTCTTTCTCGCCCGCGACCGCCTGGGCATCAAGCCGCTCTACTACCGCGAGCGGCCGGGCGCATTCGCCTTCGCCTCGGAACTGCGCACGTTGCTCACGGCCGGGCTGGCGGACGGGCGTTTGTCGTCGCAAGGGCTGGCCTCTTACCTGGCATGGGGCGCGGTTCAGGAGCCGCTGTCCATCGTCGAGGACGTGCTGATGCTGCCGGCCGGCCATTACGCCGTCTGGAAGGATGACCGCCTCCAGATCAGCCCGTACTGGTCACTGATGGAAGCCTTCCAGCACGAGGCGCCGGCAACAGATCGCTCCGTCGCCGCCGAGGAGCTACGGAGCTTGCTCGTGGAGGCGGTGCGCCTGCACCTGGTGAGCGATGTCCCACTGGGCGTCTTTCTCAGCGGCGGCCTCGACTCCTCATCCCTGGTCGGGCTCGTGACCATGGTCGCGGGGCAACCGCCTCGGACCGCGTCGGTGGTGTTTCCACAACAGCGGTACTCCGAAGGGCCTCTTATCCGGACCGTCTCCGAACGGTTCGGGACCCAGCACGCCCAGGTTGAGCTGGACGATGCCGCCGCACGGCGCGAGCTGCCGCTTGCCCTGGCGGCCATGGACCAGCCGAGCTTCGACGCAGTCAACACCTACATCGTGTCCAAGCTCGCCCGCGACTCGGGGCTCACCGTGGCGCTGTCGGGCCTGGGAGGCGACGAGCTCTTCGCCGGTTACGACACGTTTCGCATCGTGCCGGCGCTCCGGAAAGCGCGCAGGCTCGTGCCAGCCGCTGCTGCGCCGGCGGCCGCGGGGTTGGCGCGGCTGGCGTGGGGCGGCAGCGACCGGGCAGAGAAGCTCGCGCGCTGGTTGGGACGCAGCGACCGCGGTTTGACCGCCTACAGCCTGCGGCGCGAGCTGTTCGCCCCGGACGTGCTCGCGCACCTTTCACCGACGGCGAACGGTGGCTCGGGCGCGACCGAAGCGGCCGAGCCGGACCTGGACGACATCAACGGGACGAGCTACCTGGAGCTCAGCCGCTACATGCGGAACGTGCTGCTGCGCGACACCGACGTCATGAGCATGGCGCACGGGCTGGAGGTCCGAGTCCCATTCCTTGACCACAGGCTGGTGGAGTTCGTCGCCGGGCTGCCCGGCAAGCTGAAGCGAAACGGAGGAGCGCCGAAGCCTCTGCTCACGGAAGCCGTTGCTGACCTGTTGCCCGGGGAGGTGGTCCACAGGAAGAAGATGGGATTCACGCTCCCGTTCGCGGAATGGCTGCGCGGGCCGCCGCGCCACGAGGTGGAATCCGCCCTGCGCGACCCGCGCTTCGGCGGTCAGGTCGCCGAGGCACTCGACCACGAGGCGATCGTCCGGATCTGGGACCGCTTCCAGCAAGGGAAGGCGGAGTGGGTACGCCCCTGGTCGCTGTACGTCCTCAAAGTGTGGGGCGAGCGCCACCTGCCGGCAGGCTCCGCTGCGATCCGTCGGGGACGTGTGGCGTGAGGGTCCTTCACGTGATCGCCAGCATCGCGCCTCGCTATGGCGGACCGAGCGCGGCGCTCCCGGCGATGTGCCGAGCGCTGGCGGCGCGGGGCCACGAGGTCGAGCTCTGGACCACGAACATCGACGGTCATAGCGCGCTGCCGGTGCCGCTCGGCGAGCCGATCGCAAGCGATGGCTTCACCACGACGTACTACCCGGCGCGGTGGCCGCGGCGGTACGGTACCTCGCCCGCGCTGGCGCGCGCGCTTTTCCGGCGCGTGGGCGAGTTTGACGTCGTGCATATCCATAGTCTCTATCTCTTCCACACCGCCGTCGCCGCGTTCTGCTGCCGCCGACACGGTGTGCCGTACGTCATCCGGCCCCACGGCACGCTCGACGCCTATCACCGGGCGCGACACCGAGGACGCAAGGCACTCTACGAGTGGCTGGTCGAGCGCCGGAACCTCAACCGTGCCGCGGGCATCCACTACACCTCGCGGGCCGAGCAGCAGCAGGCCGAGGCGCACGGCGTCACTGCACCGGGCTTCGTGGTGCCGTTGGCCGTGGACATCGAGGATTTCGAGCGCCCGGCCTGTCCCGATGATCTGCTCCGGCGGTTCCCCGAGCTCGTCGACCGTAGGCTGGTCACGTTCATGGGCCGGCTGGCGGCGAAGAAGAGCCTCGACATCCTCATCGACGCGTTTGCCCTCATCGCCGAGCAGCCGGATGCCCACCTGGTGCTGGCGGGACCCGACGACGAGGGCCTCGGGAGTCGCCTGGCGGAGCAGGTTCGCCGGCTTGGCTTGCGCTCGCGCGTGACGTTCGCCGGATTCGTGGGCGGCGAAGCCAAAGTGGCGCTGCTGCAGCGCTCGAGCGCCTTCGCCCTGCCGTCGGCCGATGAGAACTTTGCCGTGAGCGTCGTCGAGGCGATGGCAGCAGGCACGCCTGTGGTGGTCACGCAAGGCGTCGCCATTCACGAAGAGATCGCGGACGCGGGGGCCGGCTGGGTGGTAGCTCGCACTCCCCAGGCCGTGGCGAATGCCGTCATCCGCGCTCTTGCCGACCCGAATCTGATAGCGGCCATGGGGAATCGAGGCCGAGAGCTCGTCAGACGAAGCTATTCGTGGGCTGCCGCTGCTCAAGGGCTCGAAGACCTTTACCGAACAGTTCGTGAAAGGAACCGCGCAACCGGTGATCCAAGAGATCAATCGGCAGCAGCAGTGGTCTGAGCGCCACATTCCGCTGGATCGCCATTCCCTGTACCGGAAAGTGGATCGCATCATGAGGCGCATGCGACCAAGGAAGGTGCCGGAGGTCGGGTGCCTGGACGGGCGTTATCTCTCACTCCTCCGATCACGTGGCTGGACAGTTGCCGGTATCGAGCTGCAACCACAGAATGAAACCTTCATTGTCGAACATGACGCAAGCCTCCCTTTTCCATTCGGCAGAGAATTCGACGTGGTGATCGCGGTGGAGGTCATCGAACACATCGTTGATACCGACGCCTTTCTCCGTCATTGCGCGACGGTGCTGAAACAGGATGGCATCCTCATCCTCACGACTCCGAACCTGCTGTTCTGGGTGAACAGGGTGGCTATGCTTTTCGGCAAGCAACCTTACTTCGCCTATGCCGATTACCATGTGCGAATGTTTGTCTGGGACGACTTGCGAGAAAAAGTCAGCAGGTACTTCGACATCCTCGAGGTAAGAGGCTCGCACGTCCTGGCCGGCGTGCGCCACTCAAGGACGTTTGTGATTTTCGCTCTGCTCGGTGACGCACTGCCGCGGCTGTCGGCACACTTCATTGTTGTCGCCAGGCCGCTCAACAACCGCTCATGACGAGCGATGCAGCCTCTGCTCACGTCTCGACCATCATCCCGACCTTGAACGAGGAGCTCCATATCGGTCGCGCGGTCCAGTCGGCGGTACCACTCGGCCCTGTATTCGTGGTGGACGCAGGCAGCCGCGACCACACCCGTGCGATCGCGGAGTCGCTGGGCGCAGCGGTGCACGAGCATCCCTGGTCTGGGTACGCCGACCAGAAGAACTGGGCGCTGGAACATCTTCCCGTCGCTACCCCCTGGGTGCTCTTCCTCGATGCGGACGAATACCTCTCGCCGGAGCTCCGAGAAGAGATCCGCCGTGCCGTCCGAAGTGCGTCCTGCGATGGCTTCTACATGCCGCGGCAGAACATCTTCCTTGGCAGGGTACTGCGGCATGCTTGGTGGTATCCCGACTACCAGCTCCGCCTGTTTCGAACGGGTAAGGGCCGGTTCGAGGAACGGCTCGTGCACGAACACGTGGAGGTCAACGGCCGGGTGGGCTTCGTGCGCAACCCGCTGATGCATGAGAACCTCAAGGGGATCGCCGCGTTCCTTGAGCGCCATGTGCGCTACGCGGCCCTGGAAGCGCAGGAGATCTTGAAGGCGCGCGCCCGCCAGACCACGACACAGCGGACCGGTCGGCTGCTCGGCTCGTGGCCCGAACGCCGCCGCTGGCTCAAGCTCCGCGTCTGGTACCGCCTGCCGTGGCGCCCCGCGATCCGCTTTGCCTGGATGTACTTCTGGAAACGGGGATTCCTCGACGGCAGGCAGGGCCTGGTCTATTGCCAGTTGCTCGCAGCGTATGAGGCGATGATCGACGCGAGGCTACTGGAGCTCCAAACCGGAGGCGGGCATGACCCCCGTCGATGATCTCCACGCCCTGCTCGTCTGCCCGGCGTGCCGCGGCGCGCTCGCCTGGTCGCAAGCGGAAGGGCGCTGCGCGAGCTGTGGCCGCGCGTATCCGGTGCTGGACGGCATCCCGGTGATGTTGGTGGAACGGTCGGCGGCGGAGCACGACGAGATAGAGCACCTGCACGGACACCAGCACAAGCACCAGCAGGCAGCGTTCTTCGACCGGGAGTTGGCGGAGGAGTTCGAGATCACGCGGCCGCACGGGACGCCCGCGCTCTATCGCTGGCTGCTGGTCGAGAAGTTCCGCCGCAGCATGACGGGGCTGGAGGCGGCCGTGCCCGGCGCCACGGCGCTGGCCGTCTGCGCCGGCTCCGGCATGGATGCGGAGCTGCTCGCACGCGCGGGCGCTCGCGTCATCGCCGCCGACATCTCGCTGGGCGCGGCACGGCGGGCGCGCGAGCGGGCGCGCCGCCACGGCTTGGCGATCGTGCCGCTGGTGGCCGACGTGGAGGGCCTGCCGTTCGCGGACGGGTCGCTGGATCTCGTCTACGTTCACGACGGGCTGCACCACCTGGAGGAGCCGACGAGAGGTCTGCAGGAGATGGCGCGGGTCGCCGGGCGGGCGGTTTCGGTGACGGAGCCGGCGCGTGCCGCCGCCACGGCGCTGGCGGTACGGCTCGGCCTGGCGCTGGAACAGGAGGATGCCGGCAACCGCGTGGCGCGTTTGACGCCCGCCGAGGTGGCGGACGCGTTACGCGCGCGCGGCTTCGAGATCGTCCATGCCGAGCGTTACGCGATGTACTACCGCCACGAGCCGGGGCGCGCCTTCCGGCTGCTGAGCCGGCCGTGGCTGCTGCCGGCGGTGACGGCCGCCTGGCGCGCCGCCAACGCGGCCATCGGGCGCGCGGGCAACAAGCTTACGGTCTCGGCGGTGAGGGCCGCGGCACCGCGGGCGGCAAGCGCTTGCGTCCCGGCGCGGCCAACGGCCGCGGGCAAGGAGCCCACGGCCGCCCGCGAGCGATGAGGGACGAGTTGCAAGCGAAGCGGGAACGACCGAAACGCCGCAAGCGGGAGAAGCGAGTGGACGATCAGGCCGGGCAGCAGGAACAGGGCGCGGTCGAGGAGCAGCGCGAGGCGTCTCCCCAGGGGCCTTGTCCCTACCTGGGCCTGGTGGACGACCCCTCGACCTGGTGCATGTTCACGACGGCCGCGCACCGCTGCTACCGGCACGGCGGCGCTCGTCCCATCGCGCTGGAGGTCCAGCGGCGGCTCTGTCTCCGCTCTGGCTACGCATCGTGTCCCGTGTACCTGGGTGCTGCGGCCTATCCCCGCCCACCGCTGGAGCGTGCCGCCCGCCGTCTGGTGCTGTGGACCGCGGCGGTGCTGGTGGCGGTAATGCTGACGGTCGCGGGTATCCTGGTCGTCACCAATACGCTGGCGAGCCGGCACACGCGGTCGACCGTCCAGGGAGCGATCGGGGTAACGGCGACGGCCACGCCCAACGACGGGTCTCCGTCGCCATCCGCGACGGCGCCCTCGGCAACCGTGCCGCCGACGCCCTCACCCACGCCGCCCCGGATCTACATCGTTCAGCCCGGCGACAGCCTGTCATCCATCGCCGCCCGCTACGGCCTGGACGCGGACACGCTCCGCCGCCTCAACGGCATCCCCAGGGACGGCATCATCTACGCGGGCCAGCAGATCCGCCTGCGGTAGCGTCAGCCGCGCTCGCCCCGAGTGGGAGCGCGCGATGTCCCTGCCACCGCTCCCCCGCGCCGGCGGCCGTTGCTCTCGGATCCAGTCTCTGCCGTCGCGAACTGGCTCTCGTCATCCCCCGAGCCGTAGACGTAGTAGTACCCGTAGCCCACGCCCTCGCTCGTCACGCGGTTGAGGGTGGCTCCGACGATGCGAACTCCGGAGTGCCGCAACGTGTCCACGGCCAGATGGACGGCGCCCGCCCGGGTGCGCCGTGCGTCCACCACCAGCAGGGCAGCGTCCGCCCCGGCCGCGAGCAGGGATGCGTCGGCGAGCCCGAGCACCGGCGGCGAGTCGACGACGACGATGTCGGCCAGCGACCGCAGCCGTTCCATGATGGCGCTCATGCCTGGCCCGGCGAGCAGCTCCGCCGGGTTGGGCGGGATGGGGCCGGTAGTAAGAATGAGGAGGTTCTCCTGCGGCCCGACCCGCAGCAGCCCATCGAGCGCCTCCAGCCCGCTCAGGAAGGCCGTGGTCAGGCCGGACTGGTTCGGCAGCCCGAAGAAACGGTGGACGCCCGGGCGCCGCAGGTCGCCATCCACCAGGGCCACGCGCCGTCCGGCCGCCGCCAGGACCAGCGCCAGGTTGCACGCGGTCGTCGTCTTTCCCTCGCCCGACCTGGCCGAGGTCACGACCAGGCTCCGCACCTCGCCCGCCCGCGACGCGAACTCGATGTTCGTGCGGAGCTGCCGATAGTCCTCCGCGAGCGCGCCGCGCGCGGCCGCCGGATCGAGCAGCGACGGGCCGCCCTTCCGGCGCCCGCGACGCACCACGCCCATGGACGGCAGCTCCAGCTTTGCCAGGTCCTCGCGATCCTTCACCGTGTCGTTCAGGTACTCCAACAGCGCCACCAGCCCGGCCGCCAGCAGGAAGCCGGCGATCGCGCCGAGCGCGGTGTTCTGAGACGTCTTGGGCGATACCGGAACATGCGGGATGTCCGCCGGTTCGGCGATGAAGACGGTGTTGATGCTGGTCGGCGTGGCAGTGGTCGCCGCGCTGCTCGTCTGGCCGAGCTGGGCGTCGCGGACTCGCTTGGCGAACACCTGGGACACGGCGTTGACCACCTGGGCGGCGAAGGCGGGGTCCCGGTCTTCGAACGAGACGTGCAGCAGCTCGGTGTCCTGGACGACGCTGCCCGACACGCCCGTCAGACGCTCGGCGGTGACGCCGCCGCCGAGCTGGCGAGCCGCCTCCTCGAGCACCGGCCGCGAGGTGATGAGCTGCGCGTAGGTCTTGGTGAGCGCCTGGCTGGTGGTGACGTCCTGGTAGGTGGGCGCGGCCGGCTGCTGCGCCAGGTTGATCAGGAGCGTCGACTGCGCCCGATAGATGGGCGTCATCGCGCGGCTGACGAAGAAGGCTGAGGCGGCGGCGACCGCGGTCCCCACCACGAGGACCCACCACCAGCGTCGGACAATTGCCAGGTATCGTCGCAGTTCCATGATCTTCTTCGTCGCCTCCCTGTGCCGCCGAATCGCGGCCCGGAAACGCTAGCCGCGCTCCAGGCCGACGGTCACCAGCACGTCCCGGTCCAGCAGGACGCGCGCGTCGGTAACCCCATTCCGGACCTGCCCGTTCGTGGCCAGCCACGCCACGTGATAGCCGGGGGGTGGGTCGATGTGGAGCGTGACCCACGTTCCGCTCGCGCCGGATTGCCGCTGCAGGTAGAGCGCATAGCTTGCAGCCGTTGGTAACAAGCGTAGCACGCCCGGCGTCCGGTACGCGTACTGGACGACGCGCGTCTGCCCGGAGCCAACCGTGAAGAAACGCGCGAAGCTCTGTTTGCCGAGCTCCGTCTCGACCGCCTGCGCCCCGGATTCCCGCCCATCCAGCTTCAGTGAGGTAAGATCGCTGCCTTGCGGCACATACAGACGCGCGTAGTCGCCGTACACACCGGCCAGCATGAGCTGCCGCACGAGCTTCATGTCCTGGCCCTTTTCCCAGCTCGGCAGGTCGTTGCGATAGGTGACCGTCACCGTGTGTTCCGCGCCCCCCGAGGCCGACAACTTCACGTTGAGGTCCACCTGGGGATGGATGATCAAGTTCAGCTTCGTGCTCTGCACGCTTCCGTCGACCAGCATCAGGTAATCGGACGGCACGGCGCGCACCGCGCCATCCGCGCCCAGCGCCGCAATGGCGCGCTCCTGCTGCGGGTCAGGGGACCAGATCATCAGGTCTTTCCCGCCGATCAGCTCGCCCAGGGTCCGGCTCAGTCCGTCCCACTGCGTGGGAGGCGTGCTCAGGACGCGAGGAATGAGCGCCCGCGCCAGCTCTCCCACCGCCGCCTTGCGATCCGGGCTTGCCGGATCGAACGGCCGTCGCGTCAGTCGCTCGAGCTCGAGGATCGCGTTGTCGCTGGTGAAGGTGAACCCGTAGTCCGGCAACCGCACGGGACCGTAGAGCGCCAGCAGGTCCCGCAACGTGGCCAGGTTGACCGCGATCACCCCGTCTACCGGCGCCCCCCCGCCAAGCTTCCAGAATTCGACCGCCCGCTGGGCGTTCGTCGGGAAGTCGGGAGACCAGTCGGAGACCGACAGGTTCCACGTGACCTGCCGCAGCAGGTACTGCTTCAGCGGCGCCGGGGGCTGTACGTAGCCGCCACCGCGGTCCTGCCACTCCTGCCCAAAGCGGATCGTGTCTTCCAGCGCGCCCACCTGGATCGCGCCGTGGTCGGCCGTGAGCGTGCCCGCGACGGTGACGAAGCCACCACCCGGAAACAGCTCGCCTTCGTTCAGCGCCAGCAGCAGGTAGGTCCGCTTGCCCTCGAACCCCAGCAGCCCCGGCAGGAGCTGCCGAGCAGCCTGCCACTCGCCGACCAGCCGCTCCATCTCGGGCAGCCGCGTTCCGAGCTCCTCGTTGGCCCGCGCGAGCGGCGACAGCAGCGACTCGCCCGCGAGCTGTCGGTGCGTCTCCCGCAGGCGTTCGACCGCCCGCTGTGCCTGCGCCAGGTACGGCTGCGACTCCTGCACCACGTTCACCGCCCGCTGGGTGAGGCGTCCGCCGCCGGGATCATCGCGTTCGCGCAGCGCGATCCGTCCGGCAGCGATCACTCCCAGCCCGGCGTCCGCGGCGGTCAAGCTCGCGTCCAGCAGCCGCTCGCCCGCCTGCACCTGCGTACCGACGCGCGGCAGGCGGCTCGCAAGCCAGACAAGCGGATCGCGACTCACGCTGAGCTGCGCGCCCTGCATCTCGTCGCGCCCCGTCCGGACCTCGCGGTCCAACTGATCAAGCTCGGCCTGTGAGACACCGACGCCGACGTGGAGGAGCTGCGTGGTCGCCGCCAAAAGCTGGGCGCGGCCCGCCCGCGCTCCGCTGATGACCGCCAGGTAGTGATACGCCAGCAACGCGATCGCCACAACTGACACCAGCCCCAGACCGACGAGCGCGACCCTGCGCCGTCGATACCAGCGCCTGCTGCGGTGCCTCCGCCGTGGCAGTCCGCCTTCGGTCCCACCTGGCGCGACCACTCAGGACACCCGTTGAGCCCGCACGATCAGCCGCTCCTCGTACAGGTGCAACGACCAGTTGTAGGAGCCCGTGCACGTGATCAGCGTGATGGCGTCGTACGTGGTGGGACCGATGATGTCGGCGACCGGCGCGTGGAAGATGTCGTAGGCCTCGGACGAGACCACCCGATAGCGATACACGGTGCCGTCCGCGAGCGTGATCTCGATCTGATCGCCGTAGCGAAGCTTGTGCAGGTTCCAGAACACGGCCGGGCCGTAGTGCACGTAGTCCAGATGCCCGGCGAAGACGGCGTTGCTGCCGCTGCCGGGTCGGGCCGTGAAACCGTACCAGGCCACGGTCTTGGGGTCGGGCGGCATCTGCATGACGCCGCCGGCGTCCCTCCCGACGACCGCCAGCGGCGCGTCCACGCTGATGGCCGGGATGATCATCCGCTTCAGCGACGCTCCATCGGCGGGCGAGGGCGAGCTGACCCGCACGGGGCTCACGCGCGCATCGGGCGACGAGATCCCCACGCTCTGGAATGCCAGGTCCGCGGCGCTCATCGGGGAGCCGAGCTGGTGCTGCGCGGGCGGCTGCACCGGCAGTGCCGCGATCGCGGCGACGATCGCCGCAGCCACGCAGGCGACGCCCGCCAGCGCGATGCCGACTCGCGGCGAAACCAAGCGACGCGGAAACCGTACGCTAACTCTCACGACCCCCTCGGTCTTCGACCGCTCGTGCTGACGAACGATGGCGCGTCAGCCTGGACGCCACGCATTCGCTCCGTCTGCCCGCCTGCCAGGGCCGACTCGCCCGCCTCCGATGGCGGCGCGGCCGATGGACATGCCGGCAAGCCTTGTCTCGCTGGTGGCCGGCGCCGCCCTCGCCGGGATGTCGGACTCGCGATGTGGAAAGCTCCTTCCCTGCAACCCCTTGACGACATCCGCCGGCGAGCGGCGCTCGCCTGGACCGATGCCATGCGGCGCCATTGCTCACGCTGGCCCGCAAAGGTTATCGGTCCGCAGGCAGGCCATCTTCGCCCTTGATGGACCGGCTTTCCGAACCTTTACTTCACCAAGGGCGCGGGCCATGACGCTCGGGTCCGTCCGGGCGCCAACGCCGTGGGCAGGCCAGAGCCCGAACCCTGCCTTGGCCCGACCGCCCGCCTCGTCCGCGCCCTCATGGATAACACCGCCGGCCCGAGACCCGGCGTTTCCCACCCGCGTTCCTCGGCGCACGGACATCCCGTACCGGCAGATGAGAACACTCTCATCCCCGACTCATCGCCGCCGCAACGCCGTCGGTCATCGTTAAGACGAGCCGGCCAAGCGGCTCACCGTCAATCCCGTCCGCAGGAGGCGGCATGCATCGAGAGGCACTGACAGGATTGGGAACACGCGCCCTCCTCGCGGGGTTAGTCGTGATGTCGGGCGGCCTGATCGCGATCACCGTGGGCGGCCTTGGCAGAGAGCTGGTCCCCGCCGTCAAGCCGCCGCCGGCCGTCATCATCGACGCGGGATCCTCTGTTGCGCAGCCGCGCCTCGCATCCCGCCGGGCGTCTCGGCCGGCCGTCGCGGCGGCCACGCGGCCCGCGATGGAGGCGGCGTCGCCCGAGTCCGCGCCGTCCCACAGCCCAGCCGCGTCCGTCGACCGGCCGGCCGCCACCCCGGCTCCAGTCGAGCCGTCCTCCGGCCAGCCCGCGCCGGCCACCCCGACGAGTGCGCCGGCCGTCCCGGCGACGGCGGCCCCGACCGTCCCGGCCACTCAGCCGATGGCTACCCCAACGGGGGCCTCTCCGACGGCGCCGGCGGCGGTCGTGCAGCCCACCGGTCAGGCAGGTTCCGTCGGCGAGAGCTCCGACAGCCGGGACTCCGTCGACCCAGGTAGCTCAACAGACGCCGGCCAGCACACGACCCCGCCAGGAGGCGACTCATGAGCGCCCGACCAGCTTGTCTCGTCACCGGCTCCGCCGGGTTCATCGGATATCACCTCACCCGCCGCCTGCTTGACGAGGGCTGGCAGGTCACCGGGGTGGACGCGTTCACCGATTCCTACGATCCGGCGGAGAAGCTCGAGCGCGCGGCCCGGCTGGTCCGGAATCCGGGCTACCGCCACGTCGCGGGCGACCTCGTCCACCTGCCATTGGAGCCGCTGCTGCGGGGCGTGGAGGTGGTCTTCCACCTCGCCGGCCGTCCCGGCGTACGCCCCAGCTTCGATCTGGAGCACCAGTACCAGCACGACAACGTCTGCGCCACGGCTCGGCTGGTCGATGCGTGTCGCGCCGGCCCTTCCGTGCGCCGCCTGATCTACGCCTCGTCCTCCTCCTTGTACGGGGACGCGCCGTTGCCGTTTCGAGAGGACCTGCCGCCCGCGCCGATCTCCCCGTACGGCCGCACCAAGCTGGAGGCCGAGCGCTGCTGCCTGTCGGCGCCGCCCGAGGAGCTTGAAACCGTGGCCCTGCGCTACTTCACGGTCTACGGACCGGGGCAGCGTCCAGACCTGGCGCTCCGCCGGTTCGCCGAAGCGGCGCTGCGCGATCAGGAGATCCGAGTGTTCGGCGACGGCACTCAGAGCCGTGACTTCACATTCGTCGAGGACATCGTCGCGGCGACGTACCGCGCCGCCGAGGCGCCGGTCGCGGGACTGGCGATCAATGTCGGCGGCGGCTCCCGAGTCAATCTGCTGGAAGTCCTGGCTTTCCTCGAAGAGCTGGTGCAACGCAAGGTCCGGGTGAGATTCGAGCCGGCGGTCCGCGGAGACGTGCGCCATACCGAGGCGGACCTCACGCGCGCGCGGGAGCTGCTCCGCTTCGCGCCGCGGGTCGCTTTCGCCGATGGCTACGCCCGGGAGGTCGAGTGGCTCCGACAACGCATCGGTCTGAACGGAGGATGTCGCACATGAGGACGTCACGCGATCACGGGCTGCATCGGCTGTTGCTGTACTCACACGACACGTACGGCCTCGGCCACCTGCGGCGCAACCTGGCTATCGCGAACCACCTGCTGGCCACGGTCCCGGGGCTGCAAGTCGTGCTCATGAGCGGCTCGCCGACCGCGAGACGGTTTCCCTTGCCGCGCGGCCTTACCCTGGTGTCCCTGCCGCCCGTGGTGAAGGTGGGTCCAGAGGAGTACCGCGGCCGCGATCCGCGGGTTGATTTCGCGGTCGTGCGGCAGGCACGCGCGGCCATCATCGCTGACGTGGCCCGCCGCTTCTGCCCCGACGTGTTCCTGGTCGACCACGCCCCGCACGGGATGAAGGGGGAGCTGCTGCCCGCGCTCGAAGCGCTGCGCAACCACTCACCCGCAACGCGCATCGTGCTCGGCCTGCGCGACGTGCTCGACGACCCCACCGTCGTGCGCCAGTTGTGGCGGGAGCAGGGCGTGCTCGACACGCTGGAGCGCGTCTACGACCGGGTCGTGGTGTACGGCTCCCGCGACCTGCTCGACGTCGCCGCCGAGTACGGCTTCCCGCCGGCCGTGCTGGACCGCACCTCGTACTGCGGCTACATCTGCCGGCCCCAGGCGGCGCCATCGGTGGCCGGGCCGTCGAGCGACGACCGATTCGTGCTGGGCACCGCGGGCGGCGGCGGCGACGGGCTCGACGTGCTGATTGCCACGTTGCGCGCGGCGGAAGCGCTGGCACTCCCGAGCCTGCTCATCACCGGCCCGTTCATGAGCAACGGCGATCGGTGTGACCTCGCAGCGGCGGTGCGGGCGAGCCGAGCGGGTCGCATGGAGGAGTTCGTCGCGGGACTCGAGACGTTGCTGCCGAACGCGGCAGCGGTTGTTTCGATGGCAGGCTACAACACCCTGTGCGAGGTCATCCCCAGTGGCGTGCCTGCCGTCGTCGTGCCGCGCGTCTGGCCACGCCGGGAGCAGGCGATCCGCGCGCGGCTCTTCGCCGACCGCGGTCTCGTGCACGTCGTCGAGCCCGGTCCGGACCTGGACGCACGCCTCACACCCGTGCTGCGGACGGCGCTCAGTCAGGGCCGCCGACGACCGGCTTCATTTGACGGCGAAGGGCTGGCGCGACTGCGCGGCCTGTTGCTGGCTGAGACCGAGCGCTCCGGCCGCGATGAGCCAACACGGGTCGCCGCGGAGCTGCCAGCGTGAGCGCTCCGGTAGGCTACCTCACGAAGCGGTTTCCCCGCCTGTCTGAGACCTTCATCCTCGACGAGATCCTCGGCCTCGAGGCCGCGGGAGTGCCGCTCAGGCTCTACGCCATCAGTCATCCGCACGAGGCCGTGGTCCAGCCGGACGTGGCCCGCGTGCGCAGCACGGTCACCTACCTGCGGGGCACGGGCGGACGGCGCGAGACGCTGGCCGCCACGCTGGCGACCGCAGCCTGCCACGCGCGCCTCCTCGCTCGAAGACCGAGACGCTACATCTCGACCGTCTGCTACATCGCGCGCAAGCGGCGGCACTGGAGCACGGTGCGGCATTTCTTCGAGGCGGGCCGCCTGGCCGCGGAGTTGGAACGGGACGGCGCCCAGCATGTGCACGCGGCTTTCGCCCACGGGCCCGCGTCCGTGGCGCACTTCGTCCACCTGCTGACCGGCCTGCCGTTCAGCTTCAGCGCGCACGCCAAAGACCTCTACCGCTCGGCACCCGACCTCCTGGCGCGCAAGGTGGCAGCCGCCGAGTTCGTCCTCGTATGCTCCCGTTCCGCGGAGCGTGCGCTGCGGACCATTGCCGGGCCCGCCGCGGACAAGGTCCGCCTCGCATACCACGGCGTCGCCACCGAGCGCTTCCGGCCGCCGCCGATCGCCGACGGGCTCCACGAGGGTCCACGGGGACCGCTCCGCCTGCTGGCGGTGGGACGGCTGGTGGACAAGAAAGGATACCCGGTGCTGCTGGACGCCCTCGCGCAAGTAAACGCCGCGGGTCGGCGGGTCACCTGCCGCATCATCGGCGCGGGGCCGCTGCGTGCCGAGCTCGAAGCGCGAGCGGTGCGGCTCGGGCTGGCCGACACGGTCGTCTTCCTGGGTGCCCGAACACACGACGAGGTGGCGGCCGCGTATCACGCCGCGGACGCCTTCGTGCAGGCCAGCGTCGTGCTGGCCGATGGTGACCGCGACGGCATTCCGAACGCGGTCCTCGAGGCGATGGCCAGTGGCCTTGCGGTGATCGGCAGCGCCGTGGCGGGCATCCCGGAAGTGATCGTCCCGGAGACGACCGGGCTGCTCGTGCCGCCCGGCGACGCCGGGGCGCTGGCCGACGCGATCACCCGCCTGGCCGACGGCGCGGCGCTTCGCCGCACCCTGGCCGCGAACGCCCGCGCACACGTGGTCGAGCGCTTCGACCGGACGAGGGCGGTCCACGCCATCGCTCCGCTGTTCCTTGCTGGGACGACACCCCTGCTCATGAAGGCCCGAGATGCGAATCGCGTACCTGTTGCCTGACCCCGGCATTCCGGTCGGCGGGACGAAAGGGGCGTCCATCCACGTCGCCGAGGCATGCAGCGCGCTGCACGCCAGAGGTTGCACGGTGCTGCTGGTGGCGATGTCCGCGGCCGGCGACCCGCCGCCCGGCGTCGAGCTGGTGCACCTGGACTCGGGACCGCTGCCCAAGGGAGCGGAGGGCGAGTCGCAGCGGCTGGCCGCGGTAGAGCGGTTCCTGCGGCGCGCCGAGTCGACCGTCGCGGCCTTCGACGCGGACCTCATCTACGAGCGTTTCTCCCTGTTCGCCGGCGATGGCGGCGCCCTGGCGGCACGCCTGCGAATCCCCCGGCTGGTCGAGGTCAACGCCCCGGTGGCGGCGGAGCGCGCGCGTCACTTCGGACTGACCCGACGGGCCGTCGCGGAGGCGCTGGAGCGGCGAGCGCTGGCCGGTGCGTCGGTGATCGCGGTCTCGCAGCCGCTCACCGCCTGGGCGCTGGAGCGTGGCGCCGCGCGGGTCCGCGTCGTGCCCAACGGCGCCAACGTGGACCGCTTCGCGCCCGAGCGGATCGGCGGGCAGGCACGCGCCGTGCGCAGCGCCCTCGAGCTCGACAGGGCGGAGGTCATCGGGTTTGCCGGCAGCCTCAAGCCGTGGCACGGCGTGCACGTGCTGCTGGAGGCGGCCGGGCGGCTGGCCGCGGTCCGACCGCTACTGCGCGTCCTGATCGTGGGCGATGGTCCGCTGCTGCCCGCGCTGCAAGCTGGAATCCCGGAGCCATTGCTCGACCGCGTGCGCTTCACGGGTGCGGTCCCGGGATCCGCGGTGCCGGCGCACGTCGGGGCGTTCGACATCGCCACCGCGCCCTATCTGCCGAGCGACGATTTCTATTTCTCCCCCCTCAAGGTGGTGGAGGCCATGGCCGCCGCACGGCCGGTCGTCGCGTCGCGCTTCCCCTCGATCGAGCGAATGCTCGGCGCGACCGGTCGGCTGGTCCAGCCCGGCGATCCGGTGGCTCTGGCCGGTGCCCTGGCCGATCTGCTCGACCACCCCAGCGCCACCCGCGAAATGGCCCGAGCCGCTCGGTCACGCGCCTGTGCGCGCTTCACCTGGACCGCGGTGGCTGAGCAGATCCTCGCGGCTGCGGGCGCGGCTGCCTGCCCATCGCCGATTCGGCGGCTGAAGGAGGTCGGCTGATGGTCCGACGGTTCCTTCCCTACCTTCGGCCGGTGCGCTTCACCCTCGCCCTCGGGCTCGCCGCCAGCGTGTTGCAGGCGTCCATGCAGTGGCTGGCGCCGTGGCCGCTCAAAGTGATCTTCGACAGCGTGATGGCCCACCGACCGGTCCCCGCGCTAATGGGTTTCCTGCCCGCGACGCCGGAAGCCCGACTGAACGTGCTGGTCATCCTCATGCTGGCAATCGCGGTGCTGCTGGGCGTGTTCTCGTTCGGCGCCACGCGCCTGGTGGCCGAGGCAGGGCAGCGCGTCGTCTACGACATCCGGCAGGACCTCTTTGGGCACATCCAGGCGCAGTCGCTGGCCTTCCACCAGCGCCGCACGGCCGGCGACCTGCTCACCCGGCTGGGCGGAGACGCGCAGGCGCTCCAGGGCGTGATGGTCAACGCCGTCCCCACCCTGGTGAGCAACGTGCTGACGCTCGCCGGGATGCTGGCAATCATGCTGGTCCTGGACTGGCGCTACACCCTGCTGGCGCTGTCGCTCATGCCGCTGATCTACGTGACCATCCGGTACTTCTTGCGCAACATCAAGGCCGCCCAACGCGACGCCCGCCGCTGGGAGGGAGAGTCCGCGACCATCGCTCAGGAAGTCCTGACCTCGATCACCGCCGTACAGGCCTTCGGCCGCGAGCCAGACGAAGCGGCGCGTTTCGGTCGTGCCACGTCGCGCGGCCTCGATGCGAACCGCCGGACCGTGGTCCTCCAGGCCGCCTTCACGCCGATCATGGCCGCGACCATGACCGTGGCCACCGTGCTGGTCTTGTGGCTTGGTGCGCGCTCGGTCATCCACGGGCGCCTGACCCCCGGTGACCTGCTGGTTTTCATGGCGTACTTGCGTGGCATGTACTCCCCCGTGCGCCAGCTCGCCAAGCTGGCCGGGGTTGTGGGCCGCGGGATAGCGGCCGGCGAGCGTATCGCCGAGATCCTCGACACGGACGAGCGAGTCCCCGAGCTGCCGGGCGCGCGCGACGCCGTACCCGCGCGCGGTGCCCTGTCGCTGCGGGACGTCGGGTTCCAGTACGCGGGCGGGCCTGAGGTGCTCTCGGGAGTTGACCTCGAGGTGCCGGCCGGCACTCGCCTGGCGCTGGTGGGTGTCACCGGGTCGGGCAAGAGCACCTTGTTGCGCCTGATCCCCAGGTTCCTGGACCCATCCTCGGGAGCCGTGCTTCTCGACGGGGCCGACGTCCGAGAGCTGACGCTGGAGAGCCTGCGCTGCCAGATCGCGCTGGTGCCCCAGGAGCCGTACATCTTTCGAGGCACCGTCTGGGAGAACATCGCCTACGGCGGTCGCGGGATGTCACGCGAAGCCGCCATCGCGGCTGCCCATGCCGCGGGCGTCCATCAGGTGCTCTCCAAGCTCAGCGGCGGCTACGACACCGTGGTGGCCGAACGTGGGGCGACCCTCTCCGGCGGCCAGCGCCAGTGCGTCGCTCTGGCTCGGGCCATGGCGCGCAACCCGAGGGTCTTGCTCCTGGATGAGCCGACCACCGGGCTGGACGCGCGGGCGCAGGGGATGGTGCTGGCGGCGCTCGACCGGGTCTCGGAGGGTCGCACGACCATCGTCGTGAGCCACGACGCGGCCGCCGTCCGTGGGGCCGACGTCGTGGCCACCATCGAACGCGGTCGAATTGTAGATGTCGGCAGCCCGCGTGAGCTGCTGGAGCGACGTCCAACGGTATCGTGGGCGAACCGACCTGTGACGATTGACGACAAGGTTCATCGAGACGGGCGGCTGTCCCTGTCGGAGAGAGGAGCACTATGAACGACTTGTTGCGGAGCTCGACCCAACCTGCCACCGAGATCGTGGTCGTGGGCGCCGGTTACGTCGGGCTGACGGCGGCGGCCTGTCTGGCGGAGCTTGGTCACACGGTGCGCTGCCTCGAGGCTGACGAACGCCGCCTCGCCCTGCTCCAAGCGGGCGTGATCCCGATCGTCGAACCGGGTCTCGAGGAGCTGGTCGCGCGCGGGAGGGCCGGCGGCAGGCTGACCTTTGGCGACGACGTCGGCGAGGCGCTCGGACGGGCGCGGTTCGTGTTCCTCTGCGTCGGCACTCCGCCGCGGTCGGATGGCACTCCTGACCTGAGTCAGTTGGCCGACGCGGCGCGTCAGATCGCGCGGGCCGCCCAGTCCGAGCTCGTGCTGGTGGTGAAGAGCACCGTTCCGCCCGGCACGTGCGAGGCGCTGGAGATCCTGTGCGCCGCGGACGCCGCCCCGGACGTGCGCATCCAGACGGTGTCGAACCCGGAGTTCCTCAGGGAGGGGCGCGCGGTGGAGGACTTCTTCAATCCGGACCGCGTCGTCGTGGGCGCGGAGAGCCCGGCCGTTGCCCGCGAGGTGGCCGACCTGTACCGCGCGGACGCCCCCGTGGTGCTGTGCGACCGACGAGGCTCCGAAGTGGTGAAGTACGCGGCCAACGCCTGCCTGGCGTTGAAGATCTCCTTCGCGAACGAGATCGCGGGCCTCTGCGAGCGCCTCGGCACCGACGCGCTGCCGGTGCTGCGCGCGGTCGGCCTGGACCCACGCATCGGCCCGGCGTTCCTCGGCCCCGGGATCGGATTCGGCGGGTCATGCCTGCCCAAGGACCTGTCCGGGCTGATCTCGGTGGCGTCCGCGGCCGGCTGCGACACGCCGTTGGCGCACGCCGCACGCACCGTCAATGCGCGGGCGCACCAGGCGCTGGTGGACAAGCTGGAGCTAATCCTGGGAGGGCTCGCGGGAGCCCGGGTCGCCGTACTCGGCTTGGCGTTCAAGCCGGGCACCGACGACGTGCGGGATTCCCCCGCGGTCGCCCTGGTGCGCGCGCTCGCCGCGCGGGGCGCGCTGGTGCGGGCGCACGATCCGCTGGCGAGACTGGCTGACCTGCCGGCCGAGCAGGTGGACGACCCCGACGCGGCGGCGCGCGACGCCGAGGCCCTGGTGGTGGCCACCGCGTGGCCGCAGTTCGCGGGGCTTGATCCCGCCCGAATCAGGCCGCTCGTGGGCCGGCCGATCGTTCTCGACGCCGTGAACGCTCTCGACCCGGCGAGATGGCGCGCCGCCGGCTTCAGCGTGTACGGTGTCGGGCGCGGCATTCCGACCGGCTTCCACCCGGTCATCTGGCAGCCCATCCTCTGGGCGCGGGACGGCGCGAGCGCATCGTCGGATGAAGCCGACGCCAGGGACATCTCCGGCATGATGGCCGAACCGAGCTCGGTTCGTAACGGAGTGGTGAAGGCCCATGGGCCATGACTCGTGGCGCCACCACACCGTGACCGGGAAACAACCGATCGCCCTCTGCTGCTAGAGTATGGGGTACCGATGGCACGAAGCATCTTCGGTATCTATCGCCGCATGGGGTTGGGCACACGCCTCATACTCCTGCACTTCGTTGTCCTGGCCGTGGCGATGGGCCTGGTATTCCTGGTAGTGGACCAGGTGGTTTCCGGCAGCCTGCTGCGCTCGCTCGACGCCGAGCTCGCGGATGAGGCCCGCGAGTACGCTCACGCTGCCGGCATGCGGTCGCCGGACCAGAGCATCGGCAGCTTCTCCGCCGCGTACGCGAACACGCTCGTTCCCGGCACGACCCTCGTGGTGATCAGACTGAGCGACGGCACCACGGTGGCCAGCAGCAGCGCGCAAGCCCTGCAAGGCTCCCCCCAGGTGCAGCGCTGGCTTGCGAACCCGCCCTCAGCACCGGTCTTGACAGCCATCAAGGCGGGCGGACAGAGCTATCACGCCATGGCGACGCCCATCGTGATCAACGGGCAGCGAGCCGGTGAGTTCATCGCCGCGGCCAGCCTGGCGAAGGCGCGCCATGAATCGAGGGAGTGGCTGATGATCGCCGGGGCAGAAGCGGCGGCGGCCGTCATCATCGCCTTGAGCAGCACCTACCTCATCCTGCGCCGGGTGCTGGGCATCGTCGGGCGGGTGACGGAGGCGGCCGACGTCATCGGTCGCCAGGGATTGCAGTATCGCCTTGCGTACCGGGGACCCGACGACGAGATCGGCCGCCTGGCGCGGACGTTCGACCGCATGCTGTCAGGCATGGATTCCGCCTTCACCGCGCAGCGTCAGCTCCTCTCAGACGTCTCGCACCAGCTTCGCACGCCCCTCACCGTCATCCGTGGACATCTCGAGGTGTTGCGACGCGGTGGTTTCGACGACCAGGCGGAGGTGCGCGAGACCGTGGACCTGGTGCTGGACGAGCTGGACCATACGGCGTCGCTGGTCGATCGCCTGCTGCTGCTGGGCAGGTCGATGGAGCCGGATTTCATCGAGAGCCAGCGGGTCGATCTGCGCGCGCTCATGGGTGAGGTGTTCGAGGCGGGCCAGGCGCTCGCTCCCCGCCGCTGGTCGCTCGGTTCCGTGCCTGATGTGGTCATCCTCTGCGACCCGGTCAAGCTGCGCGGAGCGTTGCTCAACCTCATCGACAACGCCGTCAAGGCAACCGGGCCGGATCAGTTCATCGCCCTCGAGGCGCACGTGGGCGACGAGCTCGTCTTGGCGGTTGCCGACGGCGGCCGGGGCATTCCGGAAGGCCAGCAGACGCGCGCGTTCGAGCGCTTCGCGCGCCCCGGGGCCACGGATGAGCCCGGATCAGGGCTCGGTCTTGCCATCGTCAAGGCCGTGGCCGAAGGACACGGTGGCCACGTCACGATCGAGAGCTCGCCGGGCTCGGGGACTGTGGTCCGAATCGTCCTGCCCCGAAGGTGCGTCGAACAGCCCTTGGAGGGCGCGGCCGACGAGCAGGTGGCGGTGACGCCATGAACATCTTGATCGTCGAGGACGACGCGCGTATCGTTTCGTTTCTGGTCAAGGGGCTCAAGGCCGAGGGCTATGCCACCATGATCGTCCGTGACGGCGCCGAGGCCATCGAGATGCCCGCCTCGCTGTTGGAAGACCTGGACCTGGTGCTGCTCGACCTCGGTCTGCCGGGTACCGACGGCCGCGAGGTCTTGCGCGTGCTGCGCGCGCGCCGCCCGGCGCTGCCGGTGATCATTCTCACCGCGCGGGATGACGTGCGGGAGAAGGTGTGGGGCCTCGACTCCGGAGCGGCCGACTATGTCACCAAGCCGTTCCACTTCGAGGAGCTGCTGGCGCGCATTCGCGCGGCCCTCCGTGCCCAGGACCAGCGCGCCTCCTCGGAGCTGGTCGTTGGCGACCTGCGCCTCGACCTGACCACCAAGACGGCCTGGCGAGCCGGCAGACGCATCGACCTGGCGCCGCGAGAGTGGGCGCTGCTCGAGTTCATGATGCGGAATCCGAACCAGGTCCTCTCGCGTGTGCAGATCCTCAGCCACGTCTGGGACTTCGATTTCGACCCCGGCAGCAACGTCGTCGACGTGTACGTCGGGTATCTCCGGCGCAAGCTGAACGCCGAAGGGCTTCCGTCGCTCATCCAGGCGGTGCGCGGCGCCGGCTACCGCCTGCTCTCCCCCGAGCCGGTCCCCTGACCGGCGCTGCTCTCGGCCGGCCCTCCCCGTACCATGGCGCACGTCTCCAGCGCCCAGATCCCAGGATCTGGCGGAGGGGGTGGGATTCGAACCCACGGTCCGCCGAAGGCGGACAGCGGTTTTCAAGACCGCCACCATAAGCCGCTCGGACACCCCTCCAGCCTCATCGTGCGGGCTTCGCGCCAGCGTGTAAACCGCGTGCCGCCGCACACCACGCCAGGTAGGCGCCCAGCCCGCCAGCGCCGGCCCGACCCCACATCCTCCCCGCGGACGGTCAAGCGCTGGCCGATCCTGGTCAGCCGAGCCGCTGCGCGAGCTGTCGCGCCTGCTCGCGGTACCGCTCGACGCTTTCCAGCTTGACCCGCTCGTATCCGCGGATGACGTCCGGGAGCTGCGCGAGCTGCGCCACCAGCTCCTGGTTGTCCGTCGTCAGCTTCGCGAGCGCGGCTTCCACCATCGCCCGGTACTCCGCGATCAGCGCGCGTTCCGTGCGGCGCACCGACGCACGCCCGAAGGGATCGAGGCTCGTCCCGCGCAGCCGCCGCATCGCGCGCAGCACCTTGAACGCGGGCGTGAACCAGCGCCCGAGTCGCATCTTGCGCTTGAGCCCGAGGGCGCGCAGGAAGGGTGGCTGCAGGTACCAGTACAGCTTGTACCGCTCGCCGAACTGCGCCCGCAGGTCGTCGTGGAACGCCGCCGCGACCTGCAGCCGGGCAACCTCGTACTCGTCCTTGTAGGCCATCAGCTTGAAGAGGTGGCGCGCCACCGCCTCGGCGACCGCAGTGCGCCCGGGTGTCCGCTCCTCCTCAACCCCCTTCACCCGCGTGACGAACTCGATGTACTCGCGGGCGTAGCGCCGGCTCTGGTAGTCGATGAGCTCCGGTACGCGGACCTCGAGCACCCGCCGCAGCTCGCCCGTGGCGCCCGCGGCATCGAGTAGCTCTCGCGACGCGCGGCTCGGTTCCCGCGGCTGCTCCGCCTTTCGTCCTGCCTTCATGACCGCGACTTCTACCCGCCGCGGGTCCGCCACCGCGAGCCTCCCCCAGCGGAATGCCGCCAGGTTCATCTCCACCGCCACGCCGTTCAAGCGGATGGCCGTTTCGATGGAGTCCGCGGAGATGGGGATCGTGCCGAGCTGGTACGCGGCCCCGAGCAGCACGACGTTGCTCGCCATGTGATCGCCGAACAGGGCCTCTGCCATCGACTCGGCGTCCAGATAGAAATTCTCACCGGCGCGAGTGGCGGCCTCGATCCGCTGCTGGATATCCCGGACCTCAGGGAAGTGGACGCTGGTGTTGGTGACCATCTGCCCGGTCGGGACGCGGCTGGTCGACACCACCGCGACGGTGCGCCGCGGGTCGGCCTTGCCAAGGTGGTTCGGCTGGGCTGCCACCAGCACGTCAAAGCCAAGGTAGAGGTCGGCGCCGGCGGCGGACACGGTGTTGGAGACCTCGGTCTCCGCCGCGAAGAGCTTCAGGTGAGACACGACCGGCCCGCCCTTCTGGCTCAAGCCGGTCTGATCGAGCGCCCGGACGTGCTTGCCGTCGAGCAGCGCGGCGATGCCCAGCATCTGGTTCACCGTGACCACGCCGGTGCCGCCGATCCCCATCATGTACAGGCCAAAGTCCTCGACGGCCACCTTCAAGGCCGGCTCCGGAAGCTCGACATCCACCACCGGGGAGCGCCGCTCCCGCTTCTTGGGTTCTCCTTCCGGCACCACCGCCACGAACGACGGGCAATCGCCCCGCAGGCAGGAGTAGTCCTTGTTGCAAGAAGGCTGGTGGATCTGCGTCTTGCGGCCGAACTCGGTCTCGACCGGTTGCACGCTCAAACAGTTGGACTTGTGGCCACAGTCCCCGCAGCCTTCGCAGACCCGCTCGTTGATGACGAGGCGCAAGGCCGGGTCCGGCTGTAGGCCGCGCTTGCGGCGCCGCCGCTTCTCCGCGGCGCACTGCTGGTCGTGGATCAGGACAGTCACCCCGGGGATGGCCGCCAGCGTCGACTCCGCTTCCACCAGGCGGTCGCGATGCCAGACCTCGGCGGCCTTCGCGAGCCGCGCGCGGCGGTACCGCCGCGGTTCATCGGTGGTGACAATGATCTTCTCGACGCCCTCCGCCTCGAGCAGGCGCGTCAACCGGGGGACCGGCAATGTCCCCGTCGCCCGCTGGCCGCCGGTCATCGCCACGGCGCTGTTGTAGAGCAGCTTGTAGGTGACGTTCGCGCCCGAGGCGACGGCGAATCGGACGGCCAGGCTGCCCGAGTGGAAGAACGTCCCGTCGCCCAGGTTCTGGAACGTGTGCGGCGTCTCGGTAAATGGGGACGCCCCCACCCACTGGGCGCCCTCGCCGCCCATATGCGTCAGGCTAATCACGTGCCCGACGGCCGGCAGGTCGATGAAGCCCGCCATGCCGTGGCAGCCGATCCCCGCCCCCACCAGGCTGCCCTCCGGCACCACCAGCGAGCGGTTGTGCGGACAGCCGGAGCAGAAGTACGGAGTGCGGGCCACGGGGAGCGGGACGGCAGGGCCGCTCGTTTCCTCCAGGCGCCGGGCTCGCGCCTCCACCGATTCGATCGCCACTCGCCGCGTCAGCCGCCTGGCGATGGCGCGGGCGATCACGTCAGAGTCGAGCTCGCCCTGGACGGGCAGCAGCGGCCGCCCTTCCTCGTCGGACTTCCCCACCACGGCCGGCCGGTCCGTCGCCCCGTACAAGATCTCCTTGACGAACGTCTCGAGAAACGGCCGTTTCTCCTCGACGACCAGGATCTCCTCCAGGCCCCGCGCGAACTCGCGGATGACGCGCGGCTCGACCGGGAAGACCATCCGCATCTGCAGCACGCGGATCCCATGGCGCTGGAGGTCCTGGTCGTCCAGGCCCAGCTCGCTCAGCGCCTGGCGGACGTCGTAGTACGTCTTCCCCGCCGCCACGATGCCCAGCCACGCGCGCTCGGTGGGCACCGCGACCCGGTTGAGCTTGTTCTCCCACGCGTACTGCCGCGCCAGCTCCAGCCGCGCCTGATGGATCTCGTGCTCCAGCGCCACCATGCGCGGGGTGGCCAGTCCGCGCAGCGTCATCGACGGCACGAAGGGCCGCCCATCGAGCTCCACCAGCGGGATCGTGGCGCTCACCCGCGCGGGCGACACCTCAGCGGTACCGGCGGCATCGGCCACATTGGTCACCACCTTGAACCCGACCCAGAGCCCCGCCGCGCGCGACAGCTCGAACCCGTGCAACCCGAGATCCAGGACCTCCTGCACGTTGCCGGGATACAGCAGCGGCATCAACAGGTCGGAGAACGTCGTCGACGTGTCGCTGGGCAGCGTCGACGACTTGGCGTTCGGATCATCCCCGGCGAGAGCCAGGACGCCGCCGTTCCGGCCGATGCCGGTGAAGTTGGCGTGGCGCAGCGGGTCGCCCGAGCGGTCGACTCCAGGCGCCTTGCCGAACCACATGCCCAGCACGCCGTCGTACTTCGGCCGGGGAAACAGGTGCGCCATCTGGCTGCCCCAGACCGCCGTGGCCGCCAGGTCCTCGTTGAGGCCCGGCACGAACCGCACTTGATGCTCGCCCAGGAGCTTCGCCTGGCGCAGCAGCTCGTCGTGCAGGCCGGCCAGCGGCGAGCCCGGATATCCGGAAACCAGCGTTGCCGTGTTCAGACCGCGCCGGCCGTCCGCGCGGTGCTGGTCGAGCAGCACCCGCACGAGCCCCTGGATGCCGGTCAGGAAGATCCGCCCCTCTTCTTGCCGATACTTCAGGTCCAGCGAGAACTCTCGCCGCCCCACGGCTGGCAGCGTCGTCGTCATCGGCGACCTCCTCCCTGCAATGCACCTACCTTACCGCGCCGACCGCAACGCGAGCACCGGGCACGCGGCCGAGCGGACGTCCTCCGGAGCGACGTCCCAGCGCTGCGTCTCGACCGCCTGCCCGGTGCAATCCCGCCGGCTCAGCCGCCCGCCCCCGCCTGAGCGCGGCATACCACCTTGCCGAACGGCACGAACTTCCCGTTTTCCACCTTCAGGAAGCCCTCGCAGTTGAGCGCCCGGTGTTGCGTCGCCGATAGGGTCGCCGTCCCGTACCACGGTCCTTTGAGACCTTTGGTCCCCTCGAGAGCCTTCACGAAGCCATCGCGCGTCAGGCTGGGGCCTGCCGCCTTCAGACCTTCAACGATGAAGTACGCCGTCGCCATGCCCACGAGCGTGAAACTACTCCATTCCGCGGCCGGCGCGTACTTCTGCTGGATGTCATGGAACTGACGCACGTATTCATTGCTGTAGTCGTTGTACAGCGGCATCGGTTCGACGGTGATGAGCCCCTCTGCAGCACTGCCGGAAGCCGGGATGGTGATAGTCGGATCGATGGCCTCGCCGGTGGAAATCACGGGCACCTTCCAGCCCAAGTCCGCAATCGCTCGCATGAGCAGCGGCGGGTACTTTATGGTCCCGTTGAAGGCCACCAACGTCGCCCCGCTGTTCTTCAAAGCCTGGACCTGGCTCGTCACGGAGGGGTCGCCCACGTCATAGGTGGTGACCTTCGCGATCGACGGCCCGGCGATCCTCGTCCAGGACTCGAAGAAGTCCTTCCCGGCGGAGTCATTCTGATAGAGCAGCCCGATGCGTGCTCCTGGATAGGTCTCCTTTGCGTACTGGGCAAGGACATCGTTCTCCCAGCGATACGACTGGAGGAACGGGAACACGTACTTGCGAACCGGATTGACGAAGATGCTCGAGCCCGAACCAATGCCGACTATCGGCACCTGCTGGTCGTCGAGGGTCTTGTACACCGAGCTGCAGGGTGCGGTTCCCAGGCAGCTTACCGCGAACGCGTGGTCCTGATTGACGAGACGCTGCATGACGCCCACGGTGCGTGACGGGTCGAAGCCATCATCGTAGTACTTGTACACGATCTTGCGGCCGTGGACCCCGCCGTTGGCGTTCACGTAATCGAAGTAGGCCTGCATGCCCTTGTTCCAGGTGGCGTAGCCTGCGGCAGGCCCGGTCAACGGCCCGTTGCTACCGATGATGATCTCGCTGGCCGTAACGCCCGGCGCGCTCGCCGTCAGCGCCTGCCCGGTAGCTGAGCCGGGGGCTTGCCCAGTGGCCGCTGGTGACTTGGTGCTGCTGCTGCGACAGGCAGCAGCCAGCGTCACCAGCAGCGCGATCCCGATGACGAGTGCGAAGCGGCGTCCGAACTGTGCTCTCATCTTCTTCCTTCCGTCTCTTTCCCCTTTGTCAGGCCGCCGGCGACCAAGCCGCCGCGGCCCATGCGGGCTGCCTCGACGGTTGCCCGTCCCTTTCTCCCTGCTGCCGCCTCACACCTCCTGATCTTGCTTGTGCTTGAAGGTCGCCGCTCACCTGGCCAGGCGCTGCAGTTGCGGGCTTGCGATGGGGGCAGTCCATGGGCGCATGCCGCCCTCGTACGCTTGTGGCCCCTTCAGGAAGTGCCTGGCTTCCTCGAAGGTCTCGACGAACGGCATGTTCGCGTCGTACAGCTTCTGTCCGCGGGGCAGGGGACCGGCCTTCGACACATGACCCATCGTCGGTCGCCCCAGGATCTCCTCGAGCATCCACACGACCTCGATCAGACGCTCCAGGTTGACCCCTGTGCCGACACCGAGTGCCTCGAGCATCGAGACCACATCCTCGGTCGGCGCCATCCCCGTTGCGCGACCGTTGCCGCAGTATGGGCAGCCGCCGATGCCCCCGATGGTCGTGTCGATGTGGAGCGTGTCCTCAGGGCCGAGCACGCGGAGCGCGGCATAGGTGGACGGAACCGCCATCCCGCGCCCGTTGTGGAGATGCAGCCAGAAGTCGTGAATACCGGGCCAGCGGCGCTTCACCTCCGCCAGGTCCCGCTCCACCACGTTGGGCATGCACCAGCTCATCGGGTCGCCAAGAAACACCGAGGCTACCTTGATGCCGCTCTCCGCCCAGAGCGAGTACTGGCGCTCCAGCATCTCGAACCGGTCGGCCTCGGAGAACTCACCCACGAAGTTCGAGCCCCACGCGGCGTTCACGCCGATGCCCGCTTCCTTGGCGCCCGCGTCATTTGCCCGGCGTGCGATCTCCGGCCAGCGCGCTATCTCGTCGGCCTGGCTACGATTCGTGTTCCTGCGTACGAATACATCGCACATGTGGCACATGAGCACGAAACGTTGACGCTCGACCGTCAACGGTGGGGAGTATTGCAAGGCCCGTTGGACGCCCTGCTCGTTCAGGGCGAGGGCGGTATAGACCACACCGGGCCGGGGCGTGAAACCCTGGACGATCTCATCGATGTGGCGCATCTGCGGGGTCCATTTCGGACTGACGAATGAGCCCACGACGATGCGCTTCAGGCCGGTATCCGAAAGGGCGTCGAGTAGTCGGATCTTGTCGGCAACGGAGATCTCTGCCGACTCGATCTGCATCCCTTCCCGCATGCCCTCCTCAGTGATTTCCACCCGCGCGTACGATTCCACGGACCATCACCTCCCTATCCGCGCGCTGTTCCGCATGCTCTGGCGCTAGGCCTGCCACAGCGACTTGCCATGCTTCAACACCGCCCGCGCGATGAGCATGCGCTGGATCTCGTCCGTACCGCCCCCGATACGGCCATGGCGCAACTGGCGGTACCAGTGAGGAATTGGCATCTCGAGCGTCTCTCCCAAGCCACCGAAGATCTGCATGATCTTATCGATCGAGCGGTGGCCCCAGTTGCCCCCGACGTACTTCGCCATCGAAGCCAGCACTCGTACATCCTCAGGCAATACCGCGCTGCCCACCTTCAGGCTCGCATCGGCGCGTGCCGCGCACTCGTAGGAGATCGCGCGAATGCTCTTCAGGTCGATGAACACGTCGACCAGCATCCACTGAATGGCTTGACGCTCGGCCAGCGGTTGCCCGAAGGTGATACGCTGCTTAGCCCAGTCGACGGCCATCTCCAACGCACGTGTCAGGATGCCGGTTGCCAAAGAGCCCCTGGTCAGCCGGTCCTGAATGGCAAGCCACTGCTGGCCAAGGAGGAACCCGGAACCGACGTCGCCGAGGACGTTGGCATCTGGCACCTCGACGTCGTCGAAATACACGTAGAACTGGTGCGGCCGGCGTGGAGTCAGCCAGACGTTGATCGGTGCGATGCTGACGCCCGGAGCGCCCCGATCGACCAGGAACATCGTTATCCCGCCGCGTTGCCGCTTCTCCGGGTCTGTCACCGCCAGCACCATGAGGAAGTCCGCCTCATCGGCACCGGAGATGAACATCTTCGAGCCGTTCAGCACCCAGCAGTCGCCGCGACGTACGGCTCGGGTCTGCATGCTGTTCCCCGGGTCCGACCCCGCTTGCGGCTCCGTCTGGGCGAACGCGGACAGCTTCTCGCTGCGGATCACCGGATAGAGGTAACGCTCCTTCTGTTCCTCGCTGCAGGCGTAGAGCGGGATCGGCACGTAGGCCACGGGGAGCTGGACGATGCTGCGCTGGATCTCTTCCGCCACCACGAAGTTCCCCAGCACGCCGAAGCCCCCGCCGCCATGCTCGATGGGCAGGTGCATCGTGTAGAGACCGGTCTCCTCAGAGATCCGTCGGAGCCGCGCATAGTCCTCCGGCGGGAGTGACCCATCGACCATCAGCTCCCCCATGCCTCCTTCAGCGGCGGCCGGGTCTCCCGTGAGGAACTTCTGCTCCAGTGGAATACACTGCTCGTCGACGATCCTGCGAGTGAGCCGCTTGATCTCTTCAAGCTCAGGCGGCAGGCTGAATAGCGCCTCGCTCGCCCCATACGCCAACACCATCACCCGACCTCCTCGACACCTACACGTTCAGGTTGTGGGACCGCGGCCCCGCACGCCGTGACTCGGCGGGATCTCCGTCGCTCATCGCCTCATTCGTGGCGGGCTCTGCCATCGCGAGCTTCTCGCCGTAGTTACGATCAACCTCGGCGATGGCTCCAACGCGCTGCAGGTACTCCAGGTTGAGAGGCGCACCGACCACCACCACCCTCGGACGGTCGGCTACAACTCCTGCTTCCCGCAGCCGCTCGACCTCGGCTTCACTCAGCCCCAACACTTCCGAAAGCACGTAGCGGTTCCCTTCGCCGAACCGCGGAGCCGCAGCCGTCGCCCGCAGCTCGGCGCTCGCCAGCTTGAAGGGCCGGCCGATGATCGGTCTGGCACCGATCGGCTGCGGGTGAACGACGGTCTCATAAAACTGCCGCTGCCGGAGGTGTTCGTTCGTCAGCAGGTCTCTGCTGTTCCAAACCGGCCCCGCCGCAACCCCGACCGCCTGCAAGCGATGCATTACCTCCTCCGCCGGCAGTCCTGCCGTCCACCCCGCAATGATGCGGTCCAGCTCCTGCCGATTCCTCCATCGGTTCAGAGCTGTGTCAAAGCGCTCGTCGGAAATCAACCGGTCGAGTCCGGCCGCGCCCGCGAAATGCCGCCACTGCTCCTCACTGCCGATGCTGATGGCGACCCACGAGTCCCTCCCCTGAGCCGGGTAGACGTTGTGCGGCGCTTTCCACCAGTGGTGATTCCCAACGCGCGGCCAATCGCTTCCGTCGCATTGATATCGAAGGATTGGCTCGGGAATCAGCGCCACACCGACCTGATACATCCCCAGGTCGATCCACTGTCCTTCTCCCGTCTTACGACGGTAGTGAAGGGCGGCGAGAACCGACAGCAGCGCCGTCCAGCAGGCAAGAAAATCCGGGTACGACTGGCCGACTTTCCAGGGGACATCGCCCGCATAGCCGGTGCAGTTGGCAATCCCCATGGTGACTTCCAGCGTCGTTCCCTGACTGGGGAAGTTCGCCCACGGGCCCGTGCTGCCATACCCGGTATTGGACACCATGATGATGCCGGGGTTGACCTTCCGAAGCTCGGCGTACTCGAGGCCCCAGCCCCGCATGACCCGTGGCGTGTAGTTATCGAGCACGATGTCACTCTTGGCCACCAGGCGCTTGAAGAGATCACGGCCCAGGGGGTCGCGCATGTCGAGGACGAAGGAGCGCTTTCCCCGATTGAGCACTTGAAAGATGCCTGTCCGCTCCCACGGCTCTTCGCCCGGGTCGTTGTCGAGGAATGGGCCAAACGCCGAGCGAGTCTGATCGAGGCGATCCGGCGCCTCGATCTTGATGACTTCCGCGCCGAGGTCCGCGAGCAACCCGCCGGCATAGGGGATCGCGAAGACATACGAGAGGTCGATGACTCGCACCCCGGCGAGCGGAAGCCTCGAGGTCTTCGCTTCCCTCCCGCCAGTATCGACGCTCATATCGCCCCGGCCTCCACAAGAGCATGCCACTGCGCCTGTGGCATTCCGAGCTCGGCGAGCAGCACCTGCTCGGTGTGCTCGCCGAGAAGGGGGGCACGACGCCGCACCGAGGTGGGCGTTCTCGACAACCGCGCTAGCTCGCCCGGGAATCGATAACGTCCCGTCACGGGATGATCCACTTCGACGAAGAAGTCGCGGCTCGTCAGTTGCGGGCAGTCCAGCAGCTCGGCTGCCCCTTGGACAACGCCCAGCAGCAGGCGCTGCTCCGAACCGCGCGTGAACAGGTCGCGGGCCTCATGCCCGGCCAGCGCCTCTTGCAGCACCTGTTCCAGCTCATCCGCGTGTGCGGTCCTGCCGCCAGAGGTGGCGTATCGCCCATCGAGCAGCTTCTCCTGGCCGAGCAGCTTCCCATATCCCGCGATCGTTGCAGGCCCGTTGATCTGCATCGACACCAAGCCTTTCGCGGTTCGCAGCGGCCGGCCGCTAAACGGGTCATCGACGACCGGCCGCCGGCCTTGGATCGCGCCCAGGAAGGCGTAGTAGGCCACGTTCAGCACCAGCTCCGACGCCAGGCACTCGTGGATGCTCACGTCCACGTGCTCCATCCCGTCGCTCCCGTCAACCAACAGGTAGGCCGCCAGCGTGGCGTACGCCGCGTTGAGACCCCCGATGTAGAGCGACTGCCGTAACCCGTGCTTCAGCGGCTCGCGGTCCGCGCGACCGCTGATCTGCATGATCCCGCTCATCGCGTACAGCACGAGGTCATCGGCGGCGAAGTGGGCGTACGGTCCAGTCCGCCCGAAGTTCGTAACCGAAGTCAGCACCAGAGCGCCGTCCTTCTTCCAGTCGCGAAGCACATCGTCGTCAAGGCCCCAACGGGCCATCGTGCCCGGAGCGAACGCTTCGACGACGATGTCCGACCGGGCCACGAGCTCACGGAGAACCGGCCGCGCGTCCGGGCGCCGGAGATCCAGGGTGATGCCTCGCTTGTTCCAGTTGAGGTACTGGAACAGCAAACCGCGCTCGGTTACCGGGCCTTCAGCTACGGCGGGCCCCAGATACCTGGCGAAATCCCCCCGCTGCGGCTGCTCGACCTTGAGAACCTCCGCGCCGAGGTCGCCCAGCAGCCTCGTCGCAAATGGCCCGGCGACACCGTGCGTCAGGTCCAGCACCCGGACGCCATCCAGCGCACCAGGTGCGTGCGCGCTCGGCGCTTCCGGCAGCACCTTCCTCACCGCACGCCCTCGGCGGGCCGCTGACCCACCAACAGATCAACCAGCGGCTTTACCGACTCCAGGCGGTCGAGATCGGCAACGGCGTCGATCGCGCGCTCAATGGCCTCCGCTCCAAGGACAGACGCAGCATTGTCCCGGAACTTCACCGCCAGCTCGTCCCAACTCAGCGGGTCGGTGGCCTGGCCTTTGATGCTGTCCTGCTCCCTGATGATCGTCTCGCCGCGGACGGTACTGACCGTCAGTCGAACGGAGAACAATGGCCGTGGCCATTCCTCGTGCGCGTTGACGATGACTCTCGGCAACGTGGCGCGTAGCTCGGGATCTGCGGCGCGTGCGTCTGCAAAAGTGGCCCGGGTCACGCCGCCGTCCAGAAGCGCGGCCGCCAGGTTGTACTGCAAGCTGAACTTGCCCTGCAGGCCCGTGGCCGGAGTCGGATACAGCAGCACTTCGTTGAGCATCCAGGAACCGTCCACCTGGATCTGAGCGACATCGCGCCCGGACAGCCCGTGCTCCTTCATGACGCCCAGGAAGGCATCGAGCGCGGCATGGTTGAGGTAGCAGCACGGGAACTTCTTGATGTCCACGCCCCGCTCGATGGCCAGCGTCCCGCCCAGATCCGAGGTGATGCCGGACGATTCGTCCAGCGACCTGCCGGCGATCACCGGCCCGAAGCCGACCGCACTCTCGAGGATGTCCGGGTTGGCGGTCCAGCCCATCTTGGCGAGCCTCGACGCGACCACGCCGGTCTGGCAGGTGACTCCGGCATGCAACGGCTTCGTCATGGTGCCGAAGTTCGCCCTGAGGCCGCCGGCCTGCGACGCGGCAATGCCGAAGGCGTTGCGCAGCTCGGCCGGTGTCAGACGCAGGAGGCGGCCCGTCGCGGCAGCCGCCCCGAACACCCCGTAGATCGACGTGCCATGGTAGCCTCGCCGATATGGCGTCCAGCCGGCCGCTGTACCGACCCTGCTCGCCGCCTCGTAACCCAGGGCGATGGCGCCCACGAAGTCCGACCCGGAGGCATTCGTCTCTTCGGCCACGGCCAACGCGACCGGGACCACGACGACGCTCGGGTGGCCCACGCCAAGACCGACATCGTCGAAATCGAGCGCATGGGCGAGCGTGCCGTTGGCCCAGGCGGCCAACGCGCTGGATGTTCGCAGACCCGAACCCAGCACGCCCGCGGGTCCGGAAGCGTTCTCCGACTCCACGAAACGCCTGGCCAGCGCACCGACCTCTTCGTTGGCGCCGGCCAGCGCTGTCCCCAGCACGTCGAGAACCGCGCGTTTGACCTCCTGCCGCGCCTTGTCCGTCACCGCCTCCGCGGGACACTCAGCCACAAAGGCGGCCAGTTGCGCGGTTGCCCCGCTCCCCATCTCTGACCTCCCCCGAACGAAGTCCGGCGCCGCGCTACTGCGCGGCATGAAATGGATACGGCACCGCGTCGCCGCCCCGCATCGGCAAGACACATACGGCCGTGCCCGCGGTTCCTTCTTCGCCGCGCTGGTTTCGCATACCAATTTCGCAATGCACAATCCCGTAGTTGCCTTTCGCTTCCTTGGCGGTGACCCGGCCCCAGGCGGTCACTGTATCCCAGACGCGGTCCATGCCTCGGAACTGAAACGAGATCTTCCATAGCCAGCCGTCCAGGCCGACCCAGTCCTTTACCACCTGAACCATCACATGTTGCTTCCACGACCCGTTCACAAGCAGATCCGGCAGGCCGTCGTGTTCCGTCGCGAACCGCCCATCGTAGTGAATCCGGTGCCAGTTCTCGATCGCCGCTGACCAGCGCATCAGGTGCACCGGGCTCATCGGGCCTTTTACCACAGGCGGCAGGAGATCGCCTATCTGGACATCTTCGAAGCATCGGCGCAGCCGGCCGTCACTGGTCATCGGACTCGCCTCCTCTCGGTGGTGCGTGCAGCAATCGATTCATCATCGACGAATGATGGTGTTCCTGACGACGGCCAGGAGGGCGCCGTCCTGATTCGTGTAGCTGGTCTCGACAACGGTAAACACCATCTTGCCGGCCTTGCCCTCCTTCTCATAGATGTCCACGTAGCGCGACTTGGCGAATACTCGGTCCCCCACTTTGGCAAGCTGGTGGAACTCGGCCTCCACGCCGCCGTTGAGGATCCGGCCCAGTGGGACCGGCACCGGCGGCAGCAGCGCGTCCGTCCCGCCGACGCCGTCCCAATCCGGGTTGTCTCTTAGCACATCGAGCGGGTCTGGGGCGTCAGGCCGCCGCCGGAACATGTGGGTGGGGAACAGCGGCGGCGCCACGACCCCACCGAACTTGGTCCCCTGCGCGTACTGCTCGTCTCGATATGCGGGATCATCGTCCAGGATCGCCTGGACGAATCGCCGGACTGCGCCGCGCTCGACCGGCTCGGTGGCCTCTTGCTGATCGGACTGCGCGCCGATCAGAGACCGGACCGCCTCGGTGATGTGGCTGGTCGGCTGGGTTTCCATCGTTGTGCTGCTACCTCCGGCTTGCTCGATTGGGAGTCCGCTCCGAGGGCTCGTCCCGCGGGCGCGAGCTCACGGGCCTGTTGCGGGAAGCCGCACCGGGCCATTCGGCGTGCGCGTCATCTCGCTCCTCACAGGCCGGTTGCGGGTCGCTCTGCGAGAGCAACTCCTGAAGCCGCCCGAGCGTGCGGCGCCGATGGACTCGGTGGAGCTCGATCACGCGCGGCCATTCGCGCCGGCGACACGCTTCGATGATCTCCTGGTGCTCGGCAAGTGTCTGGCTCCAGTCAACGGCGAACTGGAACAGCGCGTGGTAGGGCATGCTCGCGGCGATCAGGGTTGCCAGCATCCTGAGCGCCCAGGTCCGGCCCGGCGCGGCGCGATAGAGCACGAAATGGAACTCGAAGTTCAACTGAATGAAGCGCTCGCTGCTGCGGCTGGCGTAGGCCTCTCTCATTCGGCCCGTGAGGTCCTGGAGCTGATCCAGGTGCTGGTCGGAAACGTGCGGGGCAGCCGCAGAAAGCAGCAGCGGCTCGAGGAAGTCACGCAGCTCGTAGATCTCGCGGATCTCAGCCAGAGTGAGAACCGCGACTCGGGCGCCCTTTCGGGGCTCGAGGGTGGCGAGCCCCTCACTCTGGAGTTGCCGAAACGCCTCCCGGACCACCCCTTGGCTCACGCCGAGCAAGGCAGCGACGTCGGCTTGGCGGATGCGGCCTCCTGGCTGGAGCCGGCCGCCGAGGATGGCGTCCCTGAGGTAGTCGGCCACATGTTCTGCCGCGGTGCGGATGGCCAGCGAAGGCATGGCCAGAGGATCTCGTATCGATAAGTGATAGTCAATACTCTCGGCCGCAAGGGCATCCCCGGATCCTGCCAGGCAGCCACTGTCCTCTGGCGGTGCGACGTTGGCGACGGGCTTGCGGTCGCCGCGCGGTGCGCCCGGCACATGGGGCGTCCGCGGGCGGTCGTGAGCAGCGCTGGCCCGGACCGTCCTTCGCCTCCCGGCGGCCGGCTCGCTTTACAGCGGCTGACATGCCGGATAGCATACGGCGAGACCACCAGCAGACTGAGGGGCCAACCGGTCGCTCAGTCGCTTTCTTTACAGGACGATGCAACAGCGGGTTTATCACGTGACACGCGAGGGCCTGGCACAACTTCGCGAGCAACTGGAGCAGTGCGCCGGTCCCCTCCGCAAGGATATTGCCGAGCGTCTGCACGCCGCGAAGATGGGCCCGAATCCGCAGCACGACGCGGAGTACGAGTCCGCCCGCACGGAGCAGGAGACGAACGAGCGCCGTATCCACGAGCTGGAGGAGATGATCCGGTTCGCGATGGTGATTGACGAGGAGCGTGCGCGCTCGTCCGATGTGGTGACGCTCGGCTCGCGAGTGCGGGTGCGCTACCCTGATGGCGCCGAGCGCGCCTTCCAGATCGTCGGGTCGGTTGAGGCGGACCCGGTGGCAGGGCGGATCTCGAACGAGTCGCCCATGGGCCGCGCCCTGGCGGGCAAGGCGGTGGGCGAGGAAGCCGCCGTGCGCGCGCCGAACGGCCTGACCCTGGTCGAGGTCGTCGCCATCGAATGAGCGGGGGACCCGTGTCCCAGGAGCAAGAAGAGACCCTCGAAGCCGTGCGCATTGCCAAGCTCGAGCGCCTGCGCGCGCGGGGCGCTGACCCGTACCCGCCGCGCGTCCACCGCACGCAGAGCGTGCGCGGCGCGCTCGAGACGCTCTACGCGCTGGAGGCACGTGGCGGGCCCCTGAGCACCACGCTGGAGGTCGCCGTCGCCGGTAGGTTGACGGCGCTGCGAGGCATGGGCCGGGCGACGTTCGCCGACGTCCAGGACGGCACCGGCCGCGTTCAGCTCCACTTCCGTCGCGACGTCCTCGGTGACGAGCCCTACGAGATGATCAAAGACGCCGACCTGGGCGATTTTGTCCAGGCGCGCGGCAGCCTCTTCCGGACGAAGACCGGCGAACCCACCGTCGCCGTGCAGTCGTGGTGCGTGATCGCCAAGGCGCTCCGCCCCCCGCCCGAGAAGTGGCACGGGCTCCAGGACGTCGAGTTGCGCTACCGCCGGCGCTACCTGGACCTGATGACCAATGCCGAGGTGCGCGAGGTCTTCCGCAAGCGCAGCAAGGTGATCTCGGCGGTCCGCCGCTTCATGGAGGCGCGAGGCTTTATCGAGGTCGAGACGCCGGTGCTCGAGGCGCATGTCGGCGGAGCGGCGGCGCGCCCGTTCGTGACGCACTACAACGCGCTCGACGAGCAGCGCTATCTGCGGATCGCTCTGGAGCTGCACCTCAAGCGGCTGATCGTCGGCGGCTTCGACAAGGTCTTCGAGATCGGGCGCGTGTTCCGTAACGAGGGCCTTTCTACCAAGCGCAACCCTGAGTTCACCATGCTCGAGAGTTACGAGGCGTACGCCGACTACCACGCCGTGGCCGACATGGTGGAGGAGCTCGTGGCGGCGGCGGCCCGCGAGGTCCACGGGAGCACCCGTTTCCCGTATCGCGAGACGGAGATCGATGTCGCACCGCCCTGGCCGCGGCTCGCCATGCGCGAGCTGCTGCAACGCGAGACGGGGATCGACTTCCTCGCCGTGCGCGACCGGCAAGAGCTGATCGCGTCCGCGCGGAAGCTTGCAGTCGACGTCCCGGAGAGCGCGAGCTGGGGAAAGGCGCTGGACGAAGTCTGGTCCACCGTGGTCGAGCCGAACCTCATCCAGCCGGTCTTCGTGCTCGACTACCCGGTGGAGCTCTCACCGCTGGCGAAGCGCAAGCCGGGCCAGCCGGAGCTGGTGGAGCGTTTCGAGGCGTTCGCCGGCGGGTTCGAGATCGCCAACGCCTACTCCGAGCTCAACGACCCGCTGGATCAACGCGCGCGGTTCGAGGGGCAGGCCGGCCTCCGCGCCGCCGGCGAAGAGGAGGCCGAGACGCTCGACGAGGACTTCCTACGCGCGCTGGAGCAGGGCATGCCGCCGACCGGCGGCCTCGGCATCGGCATCGACCGGCTGCTGATGGTGCTGCTCGACCAGCGCTCGATCCGCGACGTGCTGCTCTTTCCTCAGCTACGGACGCGCGCGGACCAGGGATGATCGGTCAGGAGGACTTGCGGGCGCTGCTCACGGGCAGCCCGGCGGACTTCGCCCGGCGGCTCCGCGAGCTTCCCGCCGACGGTCGTCGCCAGACAGTGCGCTTCCTGATGGCCGTGCTGGAGGACGCGTCAGAGGCCGTGTCATCGCGCCGCGCCGCCGGCCGCGTGCTCTCCTACGTCGGCGATCCGCGCGTCTTGCCGTTGGCGCCCGCGATGATGCGCGTCGCCCCCGGGCCCTTTCTCATGGGGACCCGCTCGGAGGACGTGCTCCCGCTCCTGCAACGCCACCAGCAGCTCGGGCTGCGCCGCGAGTGGCTGTTGAAGGAGACGCCGCGGCACGAGGTGTCACTGCCGGAGTTTGAGATCGGGCGCTGCCCGGTGACGAACCTCGAGTACAAGCGCTTCGTCGATGACGCGCAGTACCAGCAACCGCGCTACTGGCAGGGGACGAGCTTCCCCGATGGCAAGGCGAACCACCCTGTGTGGGGCGTCTCGTGGGGCGACGCCGTGGCCTATTGCCAGTGGCTGGGCGCGCAGACCGGGGTCCAGTACCGGCTACCAACCGAGGCCGAGTGGGAGAAGGCCGCACGCGGCACGGACGGGCGCGAGTATCCCTGGGGCGACGCGTTCGATCCCGGCCGCTGCAACAGCGCCCTCAGCGGCATCGGCGACACGACGCCAGTGGGCATCTTCCCCGACGGCGCCAGCCTCTGCGGAGCGCTCGACATGGCAGGGAACGTCGAGGAGTGGACCTCTGACTGGTTCTACCCCTATCTCGGCTTCGACCAGGGCGACCTGGACTTCAGCCACGAGACGTGGGTCTGCCGGGGCGGCGCGTTCGACGGCGTCGATACGCTGCGCTGTGCGCGGCGCCACGGTCAGTACGCCAGCGACCAGCACATCGGCTTCCGCCTGGCGCGGAGCGTCACGTGAGCCAACCCTCCCTCCGGCACCTCACCGCCACCGGCTTCATCGCCCGAGGCAACCGCACGCTCTTGCACTGGCACCGCAAGAACCAGCTCTGGCTGCCGTTCGGCGGCCACATCGAGCCGGGCGAGGACCCGGTGCAGTGCGTGCTGCGGGAGGCCGAGGAGGAAACCGGCATCGTCTGTCGCGTGTTGCACCGCGCGCCCGAGCTGGACTTCAGCGACCCGCCGCAGATCCCCCCGCCGTTCACGATCCTCGTGGAGCAGGCATCCGACGGCCAGATGCGGCACGAGCACGTGGACCTGATCTACTTTCTCGTGCCGGCCGACCCGGCGTCTGAGCCGGACTTGACCCGTGATGGCACGATGCGCTGGTTTACGCGGGAGGAGCTGGAGGCAGGCGCGGCCGTGTCCGTGTCCGAGGGTCAGCCGCCGGTCGTCCCGCCGCTGGACGTGCGCGAGCTCGGCGTGGCGGCGATCGTGGCGGCGAAGGCCGCTTCGCCTGCCGGTCGCTCCGCGGGGCGTGACGCCGCCGGTCTGCGGGAGTAGGCCACCGCCGAGCGCGGACCGATCCAGCGGGCGACGGCGATAGAATGGCGCAGCCAGGAGGTGTCGCATGCCGACCGTCACGCTTCCATTTGGCCCATCCCACGTCGATGTTGAGCTGCCGGAAGGCGCCCATGTCGTTCCGGCGGCCGGCGCACCCCGGGGCGACGCCACGATCGACCCGGGCGAGGCCGCGCGGGCCGCGCTGGCCAGGCCGCTGGGCATGCCGCGCATCGGCGAGCTGGTACGGCCAGGCAGCCGCGTGCTGGTGGCGTTCGACGACCCCACCGTTGGGGCCCGGGCGCCCGTCCGGGAGCCGGTGATCCGTGCGGTCATCGACGAGCTGCGTGCCGCGGGTGTGGCCGACGGCGACGTCCGCTTCATCTGCGCGAACGCGCTGCACCGCAAGTGGACGCGCGAGGAGCTGGGCGCCACCATCTCGCCCGCGCTGGCGGCCGAGATGGGCGACCGGCTGACCTGCCACGACGCGGAGGACGCCACGAACCTCGTGTACTTCGGCGCGACCAGCTCCGGCTACGACGTGGAGGTGCACCGGGCGCTCGTCGAGGCCGACCTGGCGGTCTACGTCAACAACGGCTATCACCTGGGGTTCAACGGCGGGTGGAAGTCCGTGTGTGTCGGGCTGTCGACCTGGCGCTCGATCCGCTGGACGCACAACCCTGACGGCATGTCGATGTCGGTCCATGAGAACCGTATGCACCGGGTGTACGACGAGATGGGCGAGCACCTGGAGAGGCGAATGGCGAAACGCGTCTTCAAGGTCGAGACGCTAAACGCGGGCGCCAACCGCGCGTTGGGTGTGTGGGCCGGCGGCGTCGGCGAGACGCGCGCGGCGGCGGTCGAGCACATCGCGGCGGCCAGCCAGCCGCGGCGCTCCGCCGTAGCTGAGAAGGCCGACATCGTCGTGTACGGCGTGCCGGACTGGAGCCCCTACGCCACCTTCGCGCGGATGAACCCGATCCTCTACCTCATCTCCTCCGGCCTGGGCTACCTTGGGGGCTACATCGAGGCGCTCGGTAAGCCGGGCTGCTCGGTGGTGCTGGCGACCCCTTGCCCGGACGACTGGGACATGGAGCACCACCCCTCCTACCGCGAGGTGTGGGACCGCGTGCTGCCGGAGCTGCGCGACCCGTACGAGATCAGCCGGCGATACGAGGATGAGTTCGTCCACAGCCCGGCCTACATCGAGCGCTATCGGTTCGGCGTGGCGTTCCACCCCGTGCACGCGATCCTGGCCACCCACCCGCTCAAGCGGCTGAAGCATGCGGCCCGCGTATACGTCGCTGGGGCGCTGGACCCCGCGGTTCCCGCGCACCTGGGCTTCATCGCTACGCCCACCGTAGAAGCGGCAGTCGCGGAGGCGCGTAAGCTCCACGGGCCGGATGCGACCGTGGTGTGCATCGACCACTCGGCGCTCGCCCGGGCGCAGGTCGGCTGACGTTGACACCCGGGCGCGACGGCCCGGACGATCGTTGCGTGTGTTGAGCCTCGGCTGTACGTCGCACCCGGTCTTCGGACCGGATGAGGATTGAAACATGTTGAGCCTGCAATTCATCCGGGAGCACCCGGACGAGGTGCGCCGTGCGGTCGCATCACGTCACGTCACCGCACCGCTTGACGACATCGTCAGGCTGGACATGCGCCGCCGTGAGCTGCAGCGCGAGCTCGACGAGCTGCGCGCGGAGCGAAACGCGCTCAGCAAGCGGATCGGCGGGACGCGGGACGAGACGGCGCGTTCGGCGCTCGTCGCGGAGTCGCGCGCCGTCGGTGAGCGGGTGACGGTGCTCGAGCGGGAGATGCGCGAGGTGGAGCCTCGGCTCGCCGCGCTGCTGCTGGAGGTGCCGAACATCCCCGACGCGGACGTCCCGCTGGGGCCGGACGAGAGCGGCAACGTGGTGCGACAGCAGGAAGAGGCGACGCAGGCGTTCGACTTCCCGCCGCGCGCTCACTGGGACCTGGGACCGGAGCTGGGCATCGTCGACTTCGAGCGCGGCGCGCGGATGAGCGGGTCGCGGTTCTACGTCCTGTTCGGCGTCGGAGCGCGGCTCCAGCACGCGCTGATCCGCTTCATGCTGGACCTCCACGTGCGCGAGCACGGCTTCGTGGAGGTCTACCCGCCGTTTGTGGTGAAGGAAGAAGCGCTGGTCGCGGCGGCGCAGCTACCGAAGTTCCGCGAGAATCTGTACCACGACGCGGAGGAGGACGTCTGGCTGGTGCCGACGGCCGAGGTGCCGCTGACGAATCTCCATCGCGACGAGATCCTCGACGGCGCCGACCTGCCGCTGCGCTACGTGGCGTACACGCCCTGCTTCCGCCGCGAGCGGATGAGCGCGGGCCGGGACGTGCGCGGCATCAAGCGCGGTCACCAGTTCGACAAGGTGGAGATGTACGTCTTCTGCCGCCCCGAGGAGTCGGAACGCGAGCTCGAGCGCCTGCTGGAGAGCGCCCGCGAGGTGTGCCGGCGGCTCGGCCTCGCGCACCGCGTGGTCGAGCTGTGCACCGGTGACCTGGGCTTCGCCGCGGCGCGGACGTTCGACATCGAGATCTGGGCGCCAGGTTGCGGCGAATGGCTGGAGGTCTCGTCCTGCTCGAACGTGCGAGACTTCCAGGGACGGCGCGCGAACGTCCGCTTCCGCGCCGAGCGGGGCGGGCGGCCGGAGCACGTGCACACGCTCAACGGCTCCGGGCTGGCGCTGCCGCGAACGTTGATCGGCATCCTCGAGACGTACCAGCAGCCGGACGGCAGCGTCGTCGTGCCGGCGGTGCTGCGTCCCTACATGGGGGGCGTGGAACGCATCGGCGCTCCCGCGCCCTAGTGGTATGTTGATCTGATATGCGGGCCCGGCGCCGTTCGCGCCGGGCGGAGGCCGCCATGCGCATCCTGGCGATCGACATGGGCACCGGGACCCAGGACATCCTGCTGCTTGAGACGTCCGGCCCGGTCGAGAACAACGTGAAAATGGTGATGCCGAGCGCGACGGAGATCGCCGCCCGCCGCATTCGCCGCGCCACCCGCGAGGGCCGGCCGGTGCTGCTGACGGGGGTCACCATGGGCGGCGGCCCGTGTCATTGGGCGCTCGAGGCGCACGTCCGCGAGGGCCATTCCGTGTGCGCGACGCCCGAGGCGGCGAAGACCTTCGACGACGACCTCGCGGTGGTCGCCGGTATGGGGGTCCGCGTGGTCTCCGAGGACGAGGCCACCCAGCTCCGCGGTGTCGAGCGCATCGAGATGCGCGACCTGGACCTCGTGGCCATTCGCAAGGCGCTCGCCTCCTTCGAGGTCCCAACGGATTTCGACGGGCTGGCGCTCGGCTGCCTGGACCATGGCGAGGCCCCACCGGGGTACTCGGACCGGCTCTTCCGCTTCGACCACCTGCGACGCGTGGTGCGAACGCGCAATGACTTGCGCGGCTTCGCCTACCTGCCGCAGGAAGTCCCCTCCTACCTGACGCGCGCCCGCTCCATGCTCTCCTGCGTCGACGCCGACGTGCCGACGGTGTTCCTCGACACGGGTCCGGCAGCGGCGCTCGGCGCGCTGCAGGACCCACAGGTGGGTGGCAACCTGCCGCAGGTGGTGGTGAACCTCGGCAACATGCACACGCTCGGCTTCTACCTGCAAGGGCGGGAGATCCTGGCGCTCTACGAGCACCACACCGGGCTGCTCGAGCCGTCGGACATCGAGTCGCTCACCGAGCGGCTGGTGGAGGGCACGCTGACCCACGAAGAGGTTTTCGCGGGGCACGGCCACGGAGTGTATTACGTAGAGCGGCCGGAGGAGAAGCCGGCCGTGGTGGCCGTCACCGGCCCGCAGCGGGGCAAGCTGCGCGGCAGCCGCCTCCACCCGTACTTCGCCACGCCGCACGGCGACATGATGATCAGCGGCTGCTTCGGGCTGGTCGAGGCGTTCGCCGAGCGGCACCCCGACCGGCGTGACGAGATCGAGGCGGTGCTGGCCTCCTGAGCCGACCAGCCGAAGCGACCGCAAGTCGCCCCGACGTTCCTGGCGGCGTGATCGTCGGTCGGCGGAGCGCCGTCAGGGTGCGTCGATGACGTCGATCACGTCTTGCCCGGCGATGTAGCGCCAGCCGCGCACGCCGACCACCGGGATCTTCAGGCGTCGCACGAGAGCGGCGACCTCGCCCGTCTTCTGCAGCGGCACGAACAGGTAGAACGCTCCGAGCCCGCCGAACCCCCGCCACTTTTCGACGAGCGTTTCGTCGCGCAGCGAGCGAAGCGTCTCGACCTCGCCCAGCAGGCGGACGGTGAGACCGGGCATCTCCGCGACCACCACGTCGGGGAAGAGGAACTCACCGTGGCTGTCCCGCACGCCCATCTGGCGCTCCGGCTTGTTGACGTAGGTGCGATAGTTCGGGAACTCGGGCGACGGGTAGTTGAACCGGGCCGCCGCCACGTCCTGCACCGCTTTCAGCTCAAGCGTCTCCCGCCACGGCTCGCCCTTCGTGAGACCGGGCTCACCGGCGGCCGGTGCGTACTCGCCGATTCGCCAGACCCGGTTGAAGATCGCCATCCCACGCTCCGCGTCCCCTGTGCTGCGTCCAGTCTTCCAAAGCGAGCTTGCTACGTCCAGCCTCGCTCGCTCAGGCGAGGAGCACACCGGTGGCCTGGAGCACGGCGATCACGACGTACGCCGCCGTGAGGGCGATCATGACGACGGCGGTGGTCCAGGCGATCGCGTTCTGGCGCACCGTATTGACGAAGCTCCCCATGATCCGCCGGTCGCTCACCAGCCGGAGCATCAGGATCAAGATCAGCGGAAGCAGGATGCCCTCCACCACGTTGGGGATGAACATCAGCATCAGCAGCGGCAGGCCGGGCACGAGCACCGCCGCGGCGCCGACCACAAGCAGCCCGGCGAACAGGCCGAAGAAGACCGGCGCCTCGCGCACCGGCCGGTTCACGCTGCTCTCCCATCCGAAGGCCTCGCACATGGTGTAGGACGCGCTGAGCGGCAGGACAGCCGCCGCCATCAAGGACGCATTGAGCAGCCCAATGGCGAAGAGCTTGGACGCGAAGCCGCCCGCCAGCGGTCGCAACGCCTGCGCCACGTCGGTCACGGTACCGGCCGGCAGGCCGTGCGCGAACAGGGTCGCGGCGCAGGTGACGATGATGAAGAAGGCGATCACGTTGGAAGCGATCGAACCGAAGTACGCGTCGAGCCGTTCCAGCCAGTAGTCGCGGCGGGAAACGCCCTTGTCGACGACGGTCGATTGCAGGTAGAACTGCATCCACGTGGTGATGCTGGTGCCGATCACGCCGATCAGCATGGTGAAGTAGCCGACGTTCAGCCGGACGGAGGGCACCACGGTGTGGCGCGCCACGGCCCCCCAGTCGGGCCGTGCCACGAAACCCGTGATGATGTAGCTGATGAAGACCAGCGACCCGGTGAGCAGCACGAGCTCGACGCGGCGGTACGATCCGTACGCCACGATCAGGTAGATCACCACCGCGGCGATCGGGATGCTGATGTAGCGCGAGACGCCGAAGATCTCCGAAGCCGCCGCGATGCCGGCGAACTCCGCGATCGTCGTCGCCACGTTCGCGAGGAACTGGGCGATCATGGCGACCGCGGTCACGCGCACCCCGAAACGCTCGCGGATGAGGGCGGCGAGCCCCTTGCCGGTGACGGTCCCCATGCGGGCGGCCATCTCCTGCACGACGGCGAGCGCGATGGTGATCGGGATGAGCGTCCAGAGCAGCAGGTAGCCGTAGCGCGCCCCCGCCAGCGAGTAGCCGGCGATGCCGGTCGGGTCGTCGTCGACGATCCCGGTGATGAGACCCGGGCCGACCACCGCGAGGAGGAGCGCGAAGCGCTGCCGGAGACCCAGCCCGGGCGTCGCCGGCTGGGCGGAGGTCGCCAGGGGCTCGAGCTGCCGCGCCACCGGTCAGCCCAGCATCCGCCGGGGCCGGTTCTGCCAAGAGCGCGGGGTTACCAGGTCGACCACATCGTTGACCGTGACCACGCCCTTGAGGTGACCCTCGTCGTCGACCACGGGGATCGCGAGCAGGTCATAGTGCACCAGCCGGCGAGCCACCTCCTCCTCGTCGTCGTCCAAGCGCACGGTCTCGACGTCTCGGCGCATGATGTCGGCCACGCGGGACTCCGGCTGCGCGACGACCAGGTCCCGGAGCGACAGGACGCCACGCAGGCGGCCGGCATCGTCGACCACGTAGAGGTAGTAGATCTCGTCCTCGGAGGGCGCGGCGCTTCGCAGCTCGGCGATCACCTCTTCGACACTGTCGGAGTCACGGACCGCGACCACGGCGCTGTTCATGAGGCCGCCGGCGGTGTCCTCGGGGTAGGTCAGGAGCGTGCGGACCTCTCGCGCGGCGCCGGGTGCCATGAGCCGCATCAGCTCCTCGGCGCGCTCCTGCTCGACGTCGCCCAGGACGTCCGCCGCCTCATCGGGCGCCATCTCCTCCAGCACGTCTGCCGCCTCCTCGGGCTCCATGGCGACCAGGACGGCAGCCTGGTGCTCGTCCGAGAGCTCGACCATCGCGCGGGCCGCGGTCTCCTCGTCGAGCGCCTCGAGCACGTCCGCCGCCTCACCCGGCGACATCTGGCTGATAACGGTGGCGATGTCGGCCGGGCGCATCCGGCTCAGCCGGTCGTACGGCACCTTGAGGCGGACCTCCTCGACCGCCGGGCCGAGGTCCACCTGCTCCCAGTCGATCAGACGCGGCCGACCGCGGCCGAGCCGTCGGGCCAGTGAATCGAATCCGAGGCGGCGCACCAGGCCACCGGTGGTCGCGTCGACGCCGGCAAGGCGGAGCTCGTCGTTGAGCGAGGTGAGGGCCAGGTCATTCACCCGCACCAGCTTGACACCGCGGGTATCGACGATCTGCTTGTCGAGCACGTCGCGCGAGAGCCAGATCAAATCGTCGGTCGGCTGGGGGTAGGCGTGGGGATCGAAAGCGTGGCGGAGCGCGGTGCCGCGCGGAGTGACCGAGGCGACGTCGTGCCACGGCACGGCATGCAGATGCCGGCCGCAACGGACGGCGAGGCCGCGCACCGGGGGGTACGGAGTATCGGTAGCGACCAGCAGATCGCGCAAGCTGCCGACGCGGGTGCCGTCGGCGTCGAGGACGGGGCGACCGAGGACCTGGCTGAGGAAGGGCATCGAAAACCACCTCCCGAGCGGCGCTCATGTGGGAAGTGGTCCGCCGCGGAGGAACCGCGGCTACGCGACGCAGCGCGTCAGCAGCAGCTCACTCGGAGCGAGGCACCTCCCCTGGGTTCGTGCGACTGGCGATCCGCCTTCGGCGGATGGTCGCCCTGGTCGGTCTCCATGCGGTGCGGTACAACCTCCGCGGCATGACGCCGCGCATGTATGGCCATGATCGAAGCTACGGCGAGCGCGGCAAGGCGTCAAGATCGCCCTCTTGACAAGGCCCCGTCAGGGCGCGCCAAATGAAGGCAGGCCGACGGGCCGGACCGGCACTCGGGCACCAGCACTCCGTCCGGGTGGCCACCGACCGGAAGGCCGCAGCATCCAGGCCCCATGGGAGGTTAGGGTGCGGATACACGACCTGTACCGGCGGTGGCAAGTCGACAGGTAAGCCCTGCTGATGAGGCAGGGCACGTCCGACCGCCGGGCCCCGCGGACATCGCAAGACAGGGCGGCAGCGTATGCGCGCCTATCTCGGAAAGACGATTCCAAGTGCGGGGCCCGTGGCGTCTCCCAATGCCCTCAGCTAAACTAATTGTTGGTCTCCCCGCCTGACGGAGCATTCGATGCCCTCCCGCCCCACGGCTACCGGCAACCTCTGGCTCGCACGCGTCCTCTGGGACATCGGCGCCGTGCAGTTCGGCGACTTCAACATCGGCCACACGCGCCACTCGCCCGTTTACGTCAACCTCCGCCTGCTCGTCTCCAACCCGCCCGCCCTCCGTCGCGTGGCGCGGGTGATCAAGGAGGAGACCCAGGCTTACCTGTCGATGATGAAGCCACACATCGCACCCTTCAGCCGGGTGGCGGGCGTGCCCTTCGGCGGGCTGCACCTGGCGACGGCCTTCTCCCTCCTGACCGGTGTGCCCCTCATCTATCTCCATCCGACGCACGACGGCCAGGGCCACGTGATCGAGGGCTCCTATGTGGCCGGCCAGACGGTGGTGATCATCGACGACCTCATCACCGGCGGCACCAGCGTCGTCGAGACCGCCCAGCACCTGCGCGAGGCCGGACTCCAGGTGCACGATGCCATCGTCCTGCTCGACCGCAACCAGGGCGGCCGTGAGCGACTCCGCAAGTACGGGATCCACCTCGTCCCGCTGCTCCAGCTCGAGACGCTCCTCAACTACCTCATGTCCAGCGGCAAGATCGAAGAGCAGTGGTATCGGCGCAGCATCGAGTACCTGCGCGACGGTTCTCGCCCCGGTGCGGAGGGCTGAGCTCGCCGCTGCCATCGTTCTCGTCGCGTCGCTCGCCGCGTGCGGCGGCAAAGCGACCCACCGCTCCGTGCCGAGCAGCACCGCGATGACGTCTCCCACGGCTGCCGCACCGCCGTTTGCGTCACCGACCGCCACTCAACCTCCCATCGAGTGCCTTCCCGGCGTGCCGGCGTTCGCCTACCACCTCACGGTGAGCAGCGGCGACGGCCGCCCGGTGGCTACCGCCGACGGCGAGGTCGCTTCGCCACAGCAAATGCGCACGCGGCTGTTCTCCGGCTCCACAGCGGTCGCGACCGTCGTGCGCGTCGGTGCACGCGCGTGGGTCCAGGCCGCCGGCGGGCAGTGGCGCGGCGTCACCGGTGGAGGCGACCCGCTCGACCTCCGGCTGCTGTGCGGCCAGCCGGCCCAGCAGCCACGCCACAGCGGCGCTCGACTGGACGGCGACACGTATCGCCTACCGGTTTCGGCGTTTCCGGAGTGGCAGCAGAAGCTGCGTGACCTGCTCGGGGCGTCTCCGCCCGCCGACACGGCCGTGGACGTCACGTACCATGACAGCGGCGCACTGCCGGAGCGAATCCGCGTCCACGGCGGCGCCGGGCAGCAGGCCTTTGTCATCGAGATCCGCCTGACCGCCCTCGCCGCTGCGCCTGCGATCACACCCCCCGCGGGAAGCTGATGCTCGTCGCGCTGGTGATTCTGCTCTCGCCCCTGCCCGTGCTGATCGGCGGCTCGGTCGTGGCGTTGCGCATCATGCGCGGGCAGGAGGCCGGCGTGAACGTGGTCGCACGCGCGCTGGCCATCGGCGGTATGGTTGGCGTGGCGCTCGGCGTGACGGTGACGGCCGTACTGCTCGCGACCGTGCTCGGGCTGCGGGCCGTGGTGCGCTAGGCGCTACAGCAGGCGGCGCATCGGCTTGCGACCCGGGCGCGGGTCGTAGTTCGCCTTGAACATCTCGAGCTTGTCCCGCTCGATCAAGTACTTGCCGGCGAACAGCACCGCGGGCAGCTTCTTCTGCTTGATGAGCCTGCGCAGGCTCTGCGGGTGGATGCCCAGCAGGCGCGCCGCCTCCACCAGGTCGAGGTAGTCTTCAAACGGTTGTGTCACTATGCCACCACCTGTTTAGGTGCATGTGCATTTTCGCCAATGCCCCTGCGGGTGTCAAGAATTGCCTACGCGCGTTGACCGGGGGCCTTGGACCAACGGCACCGTTTGCTATCCTGACGCATGGTTGACGAGGAGCTCCGCATGACGCTTGCTATCGCTATCGCCCGGGCCCGCTCCGAGGGCCGCCATCTGCTCACCGAAGTGGAAGCGAAAGACGCGCTGGCCGCGGCGGATCTGCCCGTGGTCACGACGCGCCTCGCCTCGACGGCGGACGAGGCCGCCGCGATCGCGCGCGACGTCGGTTACCCGGTCGTGTGCAAGATCACCTCGCCCGACATCGTTCACAAGAGCGATGTCGGCGGAGTGCGCGTCGCCCTCGCCGATGAGGCCGCCGTGCGTCGCGCGTTCGACGAGATCCTGGCCGCGGCGCAGGCCGCCGTCCCGGACGCGCGCATCCACGGCGTCGCCGTACAGCGCATGGCGCCGGCAGGCGTCGAGCTGATCGTCGGCGTCACGACCGACCCGCAGTTCGGCCCGGTGATCATGTTCGGAACCGGCGGCGTGCTCGTGGAGCTGTTCCGCGATGTGGCGTTCCGCGTCGTGCCGCTCGCTCCGCGCGACGCGCGCGAGATGGTGCACGAGATCCGGGGAGTCAAGCTGCTCCAGGGTTTTCGCGGCCAGCCCGCCTGCGACGTCGCGGCGGTCGAGCGCCTGCTCTGCCAGGTATCCGATTTCGTCGAGGCGAACCCGCAGGTCCGCGAGCTGGATTTGAACCCGGTCTTCGCCTACCCGGAGGGTGTGACGGCCGTCGATGCCCGCATCGTCCTCTCCGAGGAGGACTGAGAGCGTACCAGCCGGGGCGGCCCGTCCGCGGGCTGTGGCCCCGCCGACCCACCGCGGAACCGGCCGCACGGAACAGGAGAACCGATGGACCAGCGCCTGCGTCGCAACCTGGATCGTGCCCTGAACCCGGCGGTCGTCGCCGTCATCGGCGACAAGCGCCAATCCGGCTACATGTGGCTGCGGTCGATGCAGACCTTCAGCGGACACGTGTACTCGGTGCAGGTCAACCCCGACGAAGCCGCCGGCATCGCGGAGCTCGGCGTGCGGAACTTCGCCTCGGTGCGCGAGATCCCGGAGCCCGTGGACTACGCGGTGTGCGCCGTGCCGCGGCACGTGGCGCCGCGCGTGCTGGTTGACTGCATCGCGTCGGGCGTGGCCGGGATAGGCATGTTCACCAGTGGCTTCGCCGAGACGGGCGAGGAGCTGGGGATCCGCCTCCAGGATGAGGTCGTCCTGCTCGCACGCGACGCCGGGATCGCGCTCATCGGCCCGAACTGCATGGGCCTCTACAACCCGCGACTCGGGGTCCGATTCAGCCAGGACCAGCCGGCGGGAGCGGGCGGCCGGGTCGCGCTCGTCAGCCAGAGCGGCACCCACGCCCTCAACGTCTCGCTGATGGCCGCTGCCAACGGCATTCTGCTCAGCAAGGCCGTCTCGGTGGGCAACGCGGTCGTCCTCGACCTGCCCGACTACCTCGATTACTTCCTCGACGACCCGGAGACCGACGTTATCGCCATCTACGTCGAGGGGCCGCGTGACGGCCGCCGCTTCGCCGAGGCGCTGCGCCGGGCGGCGGCGCGCAAGCCGGTGGTGGTGTGGAAGGGCGGCCTGACGCCCGCGGGCCAGCGTGCCACCATGTCCCACACCGCCTCGCTGGCCGCATCGCCCGAGCTGTTCCGCGGGCTGCTCCGCCAGGCGAACGCGATCTCCGTCAACTCGGTGGACGAGCTGCTGGACGTCTTACAGTTGCTGGTCCGCTGCAAACCCGGCACCGGCGCGCGGCTTGGCCTGATGGCGATGACGGGCGGCCAGTCTGTCGTTATCACGGACGCCTTCGAGCGCGCCGGCCTCGAGGTGCCGACCCTCACCGACCGCAGCTACACCGAGCTCTCCGAGTTCTTCAACATCGTCGGCGGATCGTACCGCAACCCGCTCGACATGGGCGGCACCATCCGCGACAGCTCCGAGAATCTGGACCGACTGCTGCACATCCTGGACGCCGATACGCATGTGGACGGCATCGTGATGGAGATCTCCGCCCTGTTCCAAGCGCGCCGCTGGGTCCGCGAGCCGGCCGCCCTCGACGCCCTCGTCACCCAGCTCAAAGCGCACCAGCAGCAGAGCGCCAAGCCCTTCCTCGCCGTTCTGCACCCGTCGTTCGCCGAAGCCGAAGTCGTGACCGCCCGTCCCAGAGTGCAAGCCGCCGGCATCGCCGCCCTGCCGAGCTTCGACCGCGCCGCGCTCGCGCTCCGCCGGGTTACCGACCGCGCGCGGCGCGCGGCCGGCATGCTACCGCTGGACAGCGCCACGCCCTGAGCAAGGGCGGCGGCGGTCGCCGGGCGCGTCCGGCGATCCCCGTATACTCGGTGCATGGGACTCCCCCCATCCGCCCTCGGTGGACCGCCGGACCGCCGCGTCTACCTCGACCACGCCGCCAGCACGCCGCTCGACCCGGCGGCGCTCGCGGCGATGCGCCCGTTTCTGGCCGAGCGATTCGCCAACCCGGCCGCCCGCTATCGCTCGGCGCGCGACGCCGCCGAGGCGGTCGAGCGCGCCCGGGCGACCGTCGCCGCGCTGCTCGAGTGCCGTCCCGCGGAGGTTGCGTTCACCTCCGGCGGCACCGAGTCGATCAACCTGGCGCTGCGCGGCATCGCGTTGGCCCAGATGCTCGCCGGCACGGCCCGGCACATCGTCACCACCGCGATCGAGCACGACGCCGTATTGCGCACCGTCCAGGCACTCGAACGCTTCGGCATTACGCACACGATCGTCGACCCCGGCGCCGAGGGGATCGTCAGCCCGGACGCCGTGGCGCGGGCGCTGCGCCCCGACACGGCGCTGGTCTCGATCATGCTGGCCAACAACGAGGTGGGAACGATACAGCCGGTGGCCGAGACGGTCGAGGCGGTGCGACAGCGCGGTCGTGCCTTGCGCCGGAGGATGTTCGTCCACCTCGACGCGGTGCAAGGGCCGGGGCTGTTGCCCGTCGCCGTGGCGCGGCTCGGTGTGGACGCGCTCAGCCTCTCGGCGCACAAGTTCTACGGTCCGAAGGGCGGCGGCGTGCTGGTGCTGCGCCGCGGCCTTCCGTACCTGGAGCAGCTTACCGGCGGCGGCCAGGAGCACCAGCGCCGCGCCGGCACCCAGAACGTCGCCGCCGTCGTCGGCACGGCCGTTGCCCTCGAACGGGCCGAGTCGCTACGGGCGCAGGTCACCTGCCACTGCGCGGCGCTGCAGGAGCGCATGCGCGAGTCGATCCGCGAACGCCTGCCCGACGCCCGCCTCAACGGTGACCCGGCCCGCATGCTGCCCACGCATGTCAACCTCTCCATCCCGGACATCGATGGCGAACGGCTGGTCGAAGTGCTTGACGAGCACGGGGTGGAAGCATCCAGCGGCTCCGCCTGCGAGAGTACCAGTCGCGAGCCCTCACACGTGCTGCTCGCCATGGGGCTGCCGGTCGAGCTGGCGGTGGGCGCCGTCCGCTTCACGCTCGGCCGCGAGACAACCGACGCGGATGTGGATTACGCGCTCCAGATCCTGCCGCACATCGTCGAGCACCTGCGCACCGTCTCACGTGCTGGATGAGTGGTTTCCGCCGGACGCTGCTCCGTACCCTGAACGTGATGAGACGGATGCGCGGCGACGCGCCGCTTCCCCGCGTGGAATGGCTGGTGGTCGGCCTGGGCAATCCGGGCGTGGAGCACGCCCGAAACAGGCACAACGTCGGCTTCTGGACGGTCGACCGCCTGGCGTCCGCGACGGGCGCGAGCTGGCAGAGAGTCGGCGGCTCGGCCCGGGCCGCCTTCACCGACGTGGACGGGACGAGCCTGGCGCTCATCAAGCCGCAGGCGTACGTCAACCGCAGCGGCGACGCCGTCGCGCCACTCCTACGCCGCTTCGGCCTGCCGCCCGCCCGCATGATCGTGGTGGTGGACGACCTGGAGCTGGCGCCAGGCACGATCCGGGTGCGGGAGCGTGGGAGCCACGGCGGACACAACGGCATGAAGTCGATCATGCAGGCCCTTGGCGGCGCGCAGGACTTCCCGCGCGTGCGGATCGGCATCGGCCGCCCGATGCACCGCGGCCAGCCCACCTATGATCCGGACCACGTCGCCGCCTACGTGCTCAGCAACCCGCCGCCCGACGAGCGTGAGTCGCTCGACCGCGCCTGCGACGAGGCCGCGGCGGCGGTCCGCGCGCTCGTCTCGGAAGGCGCCGCTCTGGCGATGAACACCTTCAAC
>JAJYLG010000012.1 GCA_021787985.1 Chloroflexota bacterium | reverse complement strand
AGCGGGAGATGCCCAAGGGGGCCCGCGCGGTGGTAGTGCTGGAGTGCCCGGCTGACATCGTCGAGCGCGCCGGCGTGCGTCCCGCTGAAGAGGACGCCGAGCACGAGATCCGGCCGCAGACGGAGCATCCCGACGGCTGTCCGGCCGGCCATGCTGTGCGCGACGAGGACCACGGGCCCCAGCGCCAAGTGGTCGAGGAGTCGCGCCAGGTCGGTGGCGAACGCCGCGCGGCCCGGCCCGCCGGCAACATCGGGCGACCTGCCGAAGTGGCGGTGGTCGAACACGAGCGCGGGCTGGTCGCGGGAGAGGGCCGCGAGCTGTTGCCACCAGGAGAGCGCATTGCCGCCGGCCCCGTGGCACAGCACGATCGCCGGCGCTGGGTTGGCCCGCCCGTGGAGCTCGAAGTACTGCCGGAAGCTGTCCGGGTGCTGGAAGAAGGGCATCGCCCCCAGGGTGGAGCCGGGAGGCGGCTACCGCAACAGCGGCGGTGCCAGGCGGTGCAGTCCCTGGCTCTCCGCCCAGCGATCGAGCGCCAGGGTGGCCATGTCGTCGACGAGCGCCACCGTGCGGCCGTCCTTGCGGGCATCGGCGGTCTTCAGGTAGCAGCGGCAGCGGTTGCAGGCATCGACCCGGATGCCCGGGTACTGCTCGGCCTCCAGCGGGCTGAACGCGCCCTCGCGGTCTGCCGCACACTCGGGGCAGGCGAGCCGGTGGACCGGCCACTCGAGCAGGCACTGCTCGCAGGTCACGGTCCGCTGGCCGCGTGGCTCGCCGAAGGACTGGAGGGTAGAGCAAACGGGCGTGCCGCCGCAGAAGGGGCACGTGGGCTGGTACCAGTTGGGCAGGTCGAGCAGCGGCCGCGCACGGTGGGCGAGCAGCTCGAGCAAGGGCTGCCACGTGGCCAGCGCGGCGAGCTCGAGCACCGCCGGCGGCAGGTCGGTCTCGGTCGCCAGCTCGGTCGTCTGGCCAGCGGGATACGCCGCGACGACCGCCCGTCCCAGCTCGGGCTCGTCGCGGAGACGGGCTGCGAGCTCGCGCAGCAGCGGGCTGCCGGCGTCCAGCGCGGTGGCCAGGCCGCCGGTGAAGCGGTAGAGGGCCGACGGGGACAGGTCGTCGTGGCGGAGAAGCGGGTACTCCTCTGTTGGCAAGGGTCCCGCCGGGCGCTCGGCCGGCTCGGGCAGGGCTGCGTCGAGCGCCACGGCGGTCTCGGCCTGCCAGCGGGCGAGGGCGACGTAGCAGCGCAGGATCTCCGCCGCCTCCGGCCGGGCAGAGGCGAGCGCCTCTGCCCGGTGGATGCGTCGCTCCCAGCGGCGCACTACGGGGCCCGCGGTGGTCGTCACTGCAGGCCGTACTTCTTGCGATACCAGCGCGCGTGGTGCAGGAGCGCCCAGCCGCGCGTCACGCGACCGTGCAGCATCGCCCCGAGGGTGCCGGGGTACATCGCCACGCTCATGTAGACGTGCAGCATCAGGAAGCCGAACGAGCCGACGAAGGCGACGTTGTGCACGAGCCGCATCCACGAGCGTGCCTCGGCACCCGACCAATCGCGTTGCCAGAGGAGGAGCCCCGAGGCGAAGAGCCCGACGCCGGCGAGGAGCATCACCCAGAAATAGAGCTTCTGGCCGGCGTTGAAGCGGCCGTTCTCGTGGTACGCGTCGCCAAGCGAGACGTAGGCGCCGAGCCTTCGCCACCACTGCATGTCGCCGGCCGCGGGAAGCTCGTCCAGCCCCCAGAGGAGGAGCATGAGCAAGAGGCCCACGGCGAACGCGATGCCCGCCCAGGGGTGGACCTCGCGGCTCGTCTGGGGCCCACCGAAGAAGTTCGTGAGCCAAAACAGGCGGGGATAGGCGAAGGCGAGTCCAGTCCCGAGGCAGATCAGGAACGAGGCGAATGTCAGCCAGTGGAGGACGACCTCGAACAAGTTGTAGCGCTTGACGTCGGCGGGTACGGCCTGCTGCTGTGCCCGTGCAGCCTCCATTCCTATCGCCTGCCTTCCTGCTCCTCGAGCTCACGCTCACGCGCCTTGATGGCGTCGATGCGTGCGCCTCGGAAGCGGATGAAGTGGACGGCCAGCCCGACGGTTCCGGCCCAGAGCAGGCCGGCCCCGGCCCATTTCCAAGCTCCGAGCACGCCCAGCCCGCCGCGACGTGGCGTCGGGTTCGTGGGGAGCTGGTAGTCCGCCAAGCGGTCGCCGTGCGGCACGACGTACATCATGTGCGTGCCGCCGACCCCGGGCGGGTCGTAGAGCGTGGCATTCACAAAGCCGCGCTGCTTCAGCCGGTCGACGGACGCCTTGCCCTCGGCGAGCATGTCGTCCTTGGTGCCGAACTTGATCGCCGCGGTGGGGCATGCCTTGGCGCAGGCCGGCTCCAGCCCCGCGCCGACGCGGTCCACGCACAAGGTGCACTTGTAGACCTTCTGGCTCTTGGGATCGTACTTGGGGATGTCGAACGGGCAGCCCACCAGGCAGTACTGGCAGCCGATGCACTTGTCCTGGTTGAAGTCGACGATGCCGTTGGCGTACTGAACGATGGCGCCTGGCGCGGGGCAGGCGAGGAGACAGCCCGGCTCGTCGCAGTGCAGGCAGCTATCCTTCCGGATCAGCCACTGCAGCCCGCCGTTGATCTCCACCTCGTTGAAGAGCATCAGGTCCCACGTGTTCGGGGTGAGCGCCTTGTGGCTCTGGTACGACCCGAAGTTGTAGGTGTCTTCCACACCCAGGTCGTTCCACTCCTTGCACGCCACCTCGCAAGCCTTGCAGCCGATGCAGAGCCCGATATCGACCAGCTTGGCGACGGCCGGCACGTTGCCGTTGCGAATCGAAGGGTTCGGTGACGGGCTGGCCGAGATCCGGCGAATGGCGAGCGGGTCCAACGGAGTGCTCATCGCCGCGCACCTACACCTTCTCGACGTTGACGAGGAACGCCTTGAACGCGGGGGTCCGGGCGTTCGCGTCACCGACGAAGTTGGTCAGCGTGTTCCCCATGCCGCCCTTGTGAATGCCGACGTAGCCCCAGTGGATCGGAATGCCGACCTGGTAGACCGTCTTGCCGTTTACCTGCAGCGGTTTCATCCGCTTGGTGACCACGGCCACGGCCTCGATCTCGCCGCGCAGCGACCGCACCTTCACCCGGCCGCCGTTCACGATTCCCTTCTCTTGCGCCAGCTCGACGGGGATCTCGACGAACATGTCAGGCATGGCCTCGACGAGATAGGGGACGTTCATCGTCACGTAGTGCTCGTGCTCGGTGACGCGGTAGGTGGTCGCCACGTAGGGGAACTGGTCGGGCGTGCCGAACTTGTCCTGCACCGACGGGAAGCGGACCGCCTTCGGGTCGGCGCTCACGTTCGGGTGCAGCAGGTTGGGAGTTGGGCTTTCCACCGGCTCGTAGTGCTCGGGGAACGGGCCGTCGACGAGCAGGCCGAGCGAGAAGAAGCGGCCGACGCCCTCGCCCAGCATGATGAACGGCTTGATCCCGTCGGACGGAGGCGAGGTGGGCGGGAAGTCGGGCACGTCGCCGACCCACTGCTTCCCGTTCCACAGGATGCCCGGCCGGGTCGGGTCCCACGGCTGGCCCTGCAGGTCGGCCGAGGCGCGGTTGTAGAGCACGCGTCGGTTGAGCGGCCAGCTCCACGCCCATTCGGGGTAGAAACCCATGCGCGTGGGGTCGGTCGTCTTGCGGCGCGCCATCTGGTTGCCGTCCTCGGTGAAGGAGCCGCAGTAGATCCAGTCGCCCGAGGAGGTGGTGCCGTCGTCCTTGAGCAGCGCGAAGGACGCGAGCTGCTTGCCGGTGGTCAAGTCCTTGCCGTTGATCTCCTTGGAGATCTCCGTCAACGACGGATAGTACGGGTCCAGATAGTCCCAGGTGAGGTTGAGGATCGGGTCCGAGAATGTCCCACCCTTCTGGTAGGCGGCCTTCAGGCGCTGGTAGAGCTGGGTGAAGACCCAGGCGTCGTCCTTGGCATCGCCGGGTGCGCCGAGCGCCTTGTCCTTCCACTGCGCCCAGCGGCCCGAGTTGGTGAAAGCGCCGTCCTTCTCGAGCCAGTGGGTGGTGGGCAGGAGGAAGACCTCGGTCTGAACCTTCGCCGGGTCGGCTCCGGGTGCGTCCTTCCAGAACTGCGAGGTGGCGGTCTCGAACGGGTCCATCACGACCAGCCACTTGAGGTTGCCGAGCGCCTTGATCACGGCGTTGCTGTTCGGGCCGATGTTGGCCGGGCTCATGCCGTTCATGATCAGGCCCTGCAGCTTGCCGGTGTACGCGGCGTTGAAGATGTCGAGCCAGGACGAGGGCGCGCCGGGCTTCGGCAGGTAGCTGTAGGCGAAGTCGTTCGACTTCTGCGCGGCGTTCCCCCACCACGCCTTGAGCAGGCTGATCAGGAATTTCGGGTAGTTCGAGAGATAGTTGATCGACTTCGGGTCGAACTTCTTCGGCACGTTGACGGAGAAGTGGTCGGCCAGCGTCTCCTGACCAGCCAGCGGGATACGGAGATAGCCCGGCAGAAGCTCCCACGAGATCGCGTTGTCGGTGTTCCCCTGGATGTTGGCGTGCCCGCGCTCGGCGTCCACGCCGCCTCCGGGCCGCCCCACGTTGCCCAGCAGGAGTTGCAGCATGGCCAGCGTGCGGATCATCTGCACGCCCTTGGAATGGTGCGTGTAGCCGACCGCGTAGAGCGCACAGCCGACTTTGTCCGGCCGGCCGGTGGATAGGACGATGTCGGCCAGCTTCTGGAGCTGCTCCGCCGTGGCCCCCGTGATCTTCGAGACCGTGTCCACGTCGTAGCGGGAGTAGTGCTGCTTCATGAGCTGGAACACGGACTGCGGGTCCTGCAGCGTCGGGTCCTGCTTGGCGTAGCCGCTCGAGTCGAGCTGGTAGGCCCAGGTGGACTTGTCGGTGTAGTCGTTCGCGGATGCGCTCCAGCCGGTGAAGTAGCCGTCCTTGAAGCCGAACCCGTCCTTCACGAGGAGGGGTGCCGAGGTGTAGTGCTTGACGTACTCCTCGTGGTAGAGGTTCTTCTCGATCGCCGTCTTGATCAGGAAGCCGAGCATCGCGATGTCGGTGCCGGCGCGGATCGGCATGTAGTAGTCGGCGACGGCGGACGTGCGGGTGAAGCGCGGGTCGACGTGGACGATCTTGGTGCCGCGCTTCTCGCGGGCGACGAGGGCCCAGCGGAAGCCGCAGGGGTGGTTCTCGGCCGGGTTCGCGCCGACGATGAACATCACGTCGGCGTGCTCCAGGTCGCGCCAGTGGTTGGTCATGGCGCCGCGCCCGAAGGTGGTGGCCAAACTGACCACCGTCGGGCCGTGTCAGACACGCGCCTGTTGTTCGATGTACACCGTCCCCAGGGCACGGAAGAGCTTCGCCATGAGGTACCCCTCCTCGTTGGAGAAGGCAGCGCCTCCCGCGACCGCGAAGCCCTCCTGGCGGTTCACCGTGTTCCCCTTGGAGTCCACGGTGACAAACGTGCGGTCGCGCGTCTCCTTGATGCGCTGGGCGAGCAGGTCGAGGACCTCGCTCCAGCTCATCTCCTTCCAGTCCGCCGCGCCCGGCGCGCGGTAGAGCGGTTTCAGCACCCGCCGCCGGTTGACCGTGAGCTGCATCGTGGTCGCGCCCTTGGGGCAGAGGGCGCCGGCGTTGATCGGGCTGTCGGGATCACCCTCGATGTGAACGACCGTCGGCACGGCGTTGCGCGCCTCGTCCCCGAGAACGTAGGCGATCATGCCGCAGCCGACGGCGCAATACGGGCAGACGCTGTGGAACTCGCGGGCCTGCGCGATCTTCAGCGTCCGCGTAGCCGCCTCGACTTTGTCGGTGGGGAATCCCAGAACGCTGGTGCCGGCGGCGAGACCGGCTCCGGCGCCAACGCCTAGCTTGATGAATCCCCGGCGTGTTGTGACCATGCTGTCCTCCCTGCTGAGCTAGCCCGGCGACGGAGCTCGCGCTCCCTTCTTGCCGTGGCCGGGTGGCGAGCGGTCAGCCAGCATGTTTGAACCCCGCCTCGGCCATGGTGAGCGGCTCGCCGTCGCCGAGCCAGCGCGCGCCGACGACGTCGGCCACGACGACCACGCTGTCGCCGGCGTCGCACTCGCCGCGAACGGCGCACTCGACATAGCCGAGCGCGATGCGCGGCACGGGGCAGCCGTTGGGCGCGTCGAACGAGTCGATCTGCCGGAGCTTGTCGGGAACGCGCGCCCAGGGCTTTCCCAGCAGGCCGGCGAGCCCGCGCTCTCCAGAGGGAAGCACGGATACCGTGAACTTGCCGCTGGTACGAATGAGCCCGATGGAGTGGCTGTCCTTCTCCACCGAAAGCGCGAGCAACGGCGGATCGAAGGAGATCTGGGTGCACCAGTTGGCCGTGAAGGCGTTGGCATCGTCGCCGTGCCGGCAGCCGACGACATACAGGCCGTAGGTGAAGGCGCGCAGGGTGCGCTTGCGGTCTTCAGCGTCCATTGAGGATACGGTCGCCTCCGCAGTACACGTTCATGCGTTCTCCCCGCAGGAATCCCACCAGCGTCTGGTTGAAGGCGCTGGCCAGCTCGACCGCGAGCGTCGACGGCGCCGAGATGGCCGCCACCACCGGCACGCGAGCCGCGATCGCCTTCTGCACGATTTCGTAGCTGAGGCGGCCGCTGACCATGAGGACGTGTCGCTCGAGCGGAACCAGCCGGTCCGTCAGGGCCCGCCCGATGACCTTGTCGACGGCGTTGTGCCGGCCGACATCCTCGCCGACCGCGACGAGCTGGCCGTCGGCGTCGAACAGGGCTGCGGCGTGGAGGCCGCCGGTGCTGGCGAACACCTCCTGCCGGGCGCGCATTGCCTCGGGAAGGGCATACAGCAAGGCGGCCGGGATGGCCGGGCCGTTGGGCAGCGGCTCCTGGTCCACGCGCAGCGCGTCGATCGTCGTCTTGCCGCACAGGCCGCAGCTCGTGGCGCTGACCAGGTTGCGGGCCGAGGCGAGTGGGACCGTTCGGCCGTCACCCAGAACGACCTTCACCGCGTTCGCCCAGTCCGCGTCTTCGCCTGAGCCACAATGGACCATGAGGGCGATGTCGTCGGCGCTCCGGATCACGCCTTCTGCGAACAGCAGGCCGGCGACGAGCGCGAGGTCGTCGCCGGGCGTGCGCATGGTGACGGTGAACGGCTGGTCGTTGACGCGAACCGCAAGCGGCTCCTCGACCGCCAGGGCGTCGCTCACCGACTCGCGGCGCGGGCCGTCCCAGCGGTCGACGCGGGTTCGCGCACCCGGCGGTGCGAAAACTCCCGCCATCGTTCCCCCTTCCCTGTTGTGCACGGGATACAACCGCGGCGCGCGACTTGTCAACGGGGGGCGCTGCTCGCCCAGCCTCCGAACACTCCCGTTCCCGAAGCGCACCGCGCTCACTGCGCAGCGTGCAAGGGGCGCGCCTGGAGCCCCCGCTTCCGCTCCCGCTCCGCTACGCGCTCCTCTTCCGACGAAGCGCGCATTAACACCGCTACCAACCGTTCCACTGCCTCACATCCAACCTCCGGTGCGACGCGCGGGTGGACTGTCCGCCGTCGTGCAGATCTGGCTGTCCCTGGGCGCCTCTGGAGGTGCGGACTCGGCAGCCGGAGTCCAGCCGGGGATCGACCGCCGGAGCCAAGGGGTAGCCCGATGGTTGTTGCCGGGAGTGGCTGCCCCGGTGGTGGGACCGTGCCTGGGGGCGACGGGCGCGTCTGCACGAAGCGCGGCGCGGCACTGTCGGCGCGCTCGGAGGGCACTGGGCGCGGAGCGGTTCCCCTGCGCACAGGTTGTGCCCGTGAGCATGACGCCGGGGACGGCGGCGGTTTTCGGCGACCATGCTACCGTCGTCGTTCGCACGAGCCTTGTCGGCCGTTCCCTCACGGTTTCGTTGCAGCAGGTCAGCGCCGAGTCGACCACGGCTGACGTTGGCCGCGGACCGAGGGGCTAGTCGAGGCAGTCGGGATGAAGCGACTTCGGAACGGGCAAGGGAAACGGGCGGTCTTCTGGCTTCTCGTCGCGCTGCTGGGGGCCTTGGCCGCACTCTACCCGTTCCTCTCCGGCACGGACATGATGGGCGGTGGCTACGCGATCGTTTTCGCCAGCTTCCTGCCCATCGTCGCCGGTGCCACGGCCGGGTTCGTCTACATCCGCCGTGCGGCCGTGCTTGACGCGATCCTGGACGGCCGCAACCTGCTGGTCCACTGGACGTATTCGGACGAGGAATGGCGCCGCTATGTGGCTGTCGAAGCTCGGGCCAGCAAGGCTGAGAAGACCACGCTGTTCTTCGTCATTTCGGCCTTTGCGCTGCTTTTCGGAGTCGGTTTCCTCGTGATCGCGCCGGACCGCGAGGCGGGGCGCTCGGTCTTCCTCGGGATGGTGTGCTTGATCGCCCTCGTCGGCGGAGCCGCCCTTCTGAGCGTCAGACTTGCCGGTCCAAGGCCCCACGATCGCCCGGGGGCTCTTGTATCCGAAGAAGGCGTCTACCCGAGTGGCAGCCTTCACACCTGGAGCCTGCTCGGCGCGAGACTTGAGACCGTGAAGCTCGTCGAACGCAGGCGACCGTCGCTCGAGTTCACGTACTCATATCCGACGCGCTACGGGCTGGACGCGGAGACCGTCCGCGTTCCCATTCCGGCCGGCGAAGAGGGCACTGCCCGCGAGGTCGCTGCCAGGCTCCGCGAAGACACGGCGTAGTACGACAACGCCGTCACGGTGGCACGGGCCTGGCTGGTGGCGGCGTGAGTCGCCCAGACTGCCGAGCGATGTCTCCACGCCTGCCGCTGCCTGTAACAGATCGATCGTGTCGCGCGCCGCGGGCCGAGTGTTGCGCGCGGAGGGCGTGCGGTGCCAGCGCGCGCCTCCGCTGTGTCCTGATCGGAGATCGCCTCGATCGGTGCGAGCTCGGCTGCGGGAAGGCGGGTCGAGGGGCGGTAGTGCTCATGACGCTTCGACGATTGCGCCACTCGGCGGCAGGCTTGATGCTGACGCATGGGCTGTCGCTGAGGGTCATCACGCAGGCGCCCAGGGGCAGCCAGATCTGCACGACGGCGGACAGTCCACCCGCGCGTCGCACCGGAGGTTGGATGTGAGGCAGTGGAACGGTTGGTGGCGGTGTTAATGCGCGCTTCGTCGGAAGAGGAGCGCGTAGCGGTGGGGAGCGGAAGCGGTGAGGCCGCGGTCGTGCGTCCGCTGCTCCAGGCGGCCGTGGCGGCGGGGCGAAGCTCCCTCGGTGCGCACGAGGCGAGACGCGTGTGCGAGGCGAACGGCATTCCCGTGCCGCAGGAGGGCGTCGCGACGAGTCCCGAACAGGCGGTGTTGCTCGCCGAGCGCTTCGGCTACCCGGTCGTCGCGAAGGTGGTCTCGGCGCAGATCCTGCACAAGACCGAGGCGGGCGGGGTGCGCGTCGGGCTGCGCAGCGCCGCGGAGGTCCGCGCCGCCTACCGGGAGATCCTGGCCTCCGCGGGCTCCTACGCCCCCTCGGCCCGCGTCGACGGCGTGCTGGTCCAGCAGATGGTCAGCGGGGGCTTGGAGGTGATCGTCGGTGCGACCACGGATCCCACCTTTGGCAAGCTGGTGGCCTTCGGCGTGGGCGGAGTGCTGGTCGAGGTGCTGCGTGACGTGACGTTCCGCTTGGCGCCCCTCGGCCACGCGGACGCGCTCGGCATGCTGGACTCGATCGCCGCCGCCCCGGTGCTCGCCGGGGTGCGCGGGGCCGCGCCGGTGAACCGCGAGGCGCTGGCCTCGTTGCTGGTGGCGGTCTCGCGGCTCGTGGCCGACTGCCCGGAGCTGGCGGAGGTCGACCTCAACCCGGTGCTCGCCGACGAGCGCGGGGTGGTTGCCGTCGACGCCCGCTTCCTGCTCTCCAGCGAGCCGCCGCCGGTGCACCAACGTTTCGCTCGAGAGGAGATCCTCGCCAGCATGCGTCGCCTCCTGCGGCCGCGAGGGGTGGCGGTGATCGGGGCGTCGGCCGAGCAGGGCAAGATCGGCAACTCGGTCATGCGCAACCTGGTGGATGGGGGCTACGGCGGGGAGATCTACCCGGTGAACCCGAGGGCGCAGGAGATCCTCGGGCGGCGGGCGTACGCGAGCGTGGAGGAAATCCCGGGCGAGGTCGACGTGGCGGTGTTCGCCATTCCCGCCAAGCTGGTACCGGGCGCGCTCGAGGAGGTAGGCCGCAAGGGCATCCCGACGGCCGTGCTCATCCCTTCGGGCTTCGCCGAGACCGGCAACGCCGAGCTCCAGGCGCAAGTGCAGGAGGTCGCCCGCAGGTGGGGCGTTCGCTTCCTCGGCCCGAATATCTACGGCTTCTACTACACCCCGGAGAAGCTCTGCGCGACCTTCTGCACCCCCTACGACGTGAAAGGCCCGGTCGCGCTGAGCTCGCAGTCGGGCGGGATCGGGATGGCCATCCTCGGCTTCGCCCGCTCCGCGCACCTCGGAGTCTCGGCCATCGTGGGGCTCGGCAACAAGGCCGACGTCGACGAAGACGACCTGCTCACGTTCTTCGAGGAGGACGACGCGACGTCGTGCATCGCGATGCACATGGAGGACCTGAAGGACGGCCGGGCCTTCCTCGAGGTGGCGAAGCGCGTGTCGCGCATGAAGCCGGTCATCGTGCTCAAGGCGGGCCGCACCTCGGCGGGGGCGACGGCCGCCAGGTCACACACCGGCGCACTGGCGGGCGACGACAAGGTCTACGACGACCTCTTCCGGGCGGCGGGTGTGGTGCGGGCCCCCGGGCTCCGGGACATGCTCGAGTACGCCCGCTGCCTGCCGATGCTGCCGACGCCGGCGGGGGAGCACGTGGTGATCATCACCGGCGCCGGCGGGTCCGGAGTGCTGCTCTCGGACGCCTGTGTCGACAACGGCCTCTCCCTGATGACCATGCCGCCGGATCTCGACGCGGCATTCCGGCAGTTCATCCCCCCCTTCGGCGCGGCGGGGAACCCGGTCGACATCACCGGCGGGGAGCCTCCGTCGACCTATCGGGCCACCATCGAGCTCGCCCTCGAGGACGAGCGGGTCCACTCCCTGGTGATCGGCTACTGGCACACGATCATCACTCCGCCGATGGTCTTCGCGGAGCTGCTGGCGGATGTGGTCGAGGCCGCCCGCGCCAAGGGGATCCGCAAGCCCGTCGTGGCCTCCCTGGCCGGCGACGTGGAAGTGGAGGCGGCGTGCGAGGCGCTCTTCGAGCACGGGATACCGGCCTATCCGTACACGACCGAGACCCCCGTGGCGGTGCTCGGCGCGAAGTACCGCTGGGCGCGGGCCGCTGGGCTGCTGGGGGACCGCGGTGCCAGGCAGGAGAGCGACGGCTCGTGAGCGCGGTCTGTCACGGTGCGGAAGAAGGGTAGGACCCGGGAGCGTTCACGCCGGCGCGGTTCGTCGTGGCTGCCGTGGCCGCTCGACTCCGCAGGGTACGCCGACGGTGATCTCTGTCCCCTGGCCGGGACTCGTCCGGATGGTGAGCGTCCCGCCGACCAGCTCGGCCCGCTCCCGCATCCCCAGCAGCCCGACGGCTTCGCCGGCGTCGAGGTCTTTGTCCTCCAGGTTGAAGCCGATGCCGTTGTCCGTGACCTCCAGCCGCACTTCATCCTCCAAGAACTGGAGGCGGACGGAGACATGCGAGGCGTGCGCGTGAAGCTGAACGTTGGTCGTCGCCTCCTGGGCGATCCGGTAGAGCGCCAGCTCGATCTCTTCGGGGAGCCGTCGAACTTCTCCGGCGATGGTGAGTCCGCCGGGCATGCCCGACCGACGTCGTAGCTCAGCTACCAGCTCACCGAGGGATGGGGCGAGCCCAAGATCGTCCAGGATCGGGGGGCGGAGCGCACGGATCAGCCGTCGCAGGCGGTCAACGAGACCCTCCGCGAACAGCCGCGCGTCGCACAGACGGACGGTGGTCGTGGGGCAGGGAAAGAGCGGGCATTCGCGCCCCGCGTCGTTTATCTGTCGGCAGAGCAGGATCAGAGACTGCGTGATGTCGTCGTGCAGCTCATGCGCGATGCGCTTCCGCTCCTGCTCCTGCGCCTGCAGCACGCTGGTCGCGTAGACGCTCAGTCCGAGCTGGCGCCGCCGTTCCTCCGTGACGTCGCGGAGCAGCACGTGAAAGAGTGCGGCCTCCGCGTCCGGAATGATGCGGGTGACCGACGGCTCGATCCACGTCCGCGACCCCTTCGCGTTCTCCATCTCGAGCACCCGGGTGCGCCGGGTACCGTCACCGGTAGGGGCGAGGAGCTCGGCCGCGCGCGCCGGCCCGAAAAGCTCCGCGAGCGGGGTAGCCATGAGCGTCGCGGGTGACCTGCACCAGAACGCGCCGGCCGCCGGATTCGCCTCGCGTATCAGCCCCTGCTCGTTCACGACGAGCAGGGGCACCGGGCTGACCTCGAACAAGCGGCGATACATTGCTTCCGAGTGCCGGAGCCGTTCTTCGGCGGCCGCGGCACGCCGTCGCGCGGTTGCTTCCCGCTGCATCCTCCTGCTGACGAAGAGCCCCACGCCGCCGACGGCGGCCAGCAGGAGCAGCTCGGTCAGCGCGACAGCCCCCAGGCCGTGGCGGACGGTGATGACCAGCACTTCCAGGGCCGTGTACCAGAGGATCGTGGCGATGGCCTTCGGCGAGCCGAAGTTCAGCGCGGCGTACACCGCCGGGATGAAGAACAGCACGACGACCACCAGCGACAGCTCGACGAACCCGCCGGGAAGCAGGTCGACGGACCAGTCGGCCAGCACGATGAGCAGAATGAGGAGCTGGATGAACCAGAAGCGCCGGTCACGCAGCTCGGGCCACATCGGCCGCAGCCGTGCGCGAACAAGCCATTGGCCGCGAGCGACGCCGCGCCTGGCAGCGACGACGAGGGTCGCCCAGCGCAGCCGGACGCCGTTCACGCTGGCCCCCCGAACCGCACCCCATGGTCCAACGGCGGCTCGACCGACACGAGGCCGTGCGCCGTGGCGTACATCACGGCCTCGACGCGCGAGGAGACCCCCAGCTTGATGAAGATGTCCTTCAGGTGCCCCTCGATCGTCCGGACGCTCACGCCCAGCTCGCGAGCCACCTCCTTGTTACGACAACCGCGCGCGATCAGGCACAGAACCTCCACCTCGCGCTGGGTGAGCAGCCGGTGCGTCCGTTCCCTGGCCCCCGCCGGCGCCTGTGCCCACATGCTCGCCACTTTGCGCGCGATGGCCGGATGGAGGACCACATCGCCTTTGGCGACTGCACGGACGGCCTCGGCCAACTCCTCGCTCGACACTGTCTTGAGCAGGAAGCCGGTGGCTCCGGCCTGCAGCGACGCGCTGACGTACTGGTCGTCGTCGTAGGCGGTCAGCATGAGGACCTTGGCCGTCGGGACCGCGCTCAGCATCTCGCGTGCCGCCTCGATGCCGCTCAGCTCGGGCAAGCGGATGTCCAGCACCACCACATCGGGGTGGAGCTCCCGCACGAGCTCCACGGCGGTTCGTCCGTCGCCGGCCTCGGCGACGACGCGCAGGTCGGGGTGCTCTTCCAACGCCCGCCGAGTTCCCTCGCGCAAGAGCGTGTGGTCGTCGACGATGACGAGACGGATGACATCCATACTGAGCGAACCCCCCTCAATCTAACACCCTGCCGGCAAGGCTTCCGTACCAAGAAGCACGATGCGGGCGCGCGGATTTTCACGCGCGGGTTTTCCGGCCCCTCCAACCGAGGTTTTCGGTCGTGACGCCGCAGACTGGGCGCCCAACACTGGGCGTGGCAGGAGCCGCCAGATGGTGGACGGCCGGCCGGCGGCAACAACGCACCCACGTCGGCCGCGACCGCGCGCCAGGCGCGGCGGTGTGAACGGGGACAACGGCAATGACCAGCCTCCTCAGCCGTTTGACGACCGATCAGGTAGCCGCCGCCAGGCGCAGCTTCTCCGCCTCGGAGGACCTGGCGTGGGTAGTGGCGCGCGCTCGACGAGACGGCTGGGCGATTGCCAACCGCGACTACCTACTCGGCGAACGGCGAAGGGGTTGCGAGGAGATGCGCATGCTCGCTGGGCTGCTGGCCTTCCAGCCGCCGGTCTCGACGGCGGACGCGCTCGACCTCCTGGAGACGGCGTTCGAGCTGCGTGGGCTGCGCGACGGCGAGGGCGGGGCCGTGCTGCGCCGCACGGAGAGCGCCCTGGTCGTGGCCGTCCAGCGCTGCCCGGTCTACGAGCGGATCGAGCGCAGCGGTTGGCGCGGTGTGACCGCCTGCGGCTCGTACCACCGTCGGTCGGGATGGTACGCAGCCATGGGCGTTTCACCGGAGGAGGAGCTCACGGGCGAACAGAAGTGGGGCGGTACGCAGTGCTCCACGGTCATCAGGTTCCCCGTCGCGGCCCGCGTGTCATGACTGGCGGCTCCCGGTCCGGCGGTGGTGCCGCGCAACGGGCGGGAGGCCCGGGCAGGACGCGGGTTGGAACGGCACGAGGGTGGATGCCACCCCGTGGGACGTAACGGAAGGAAGGCGATGCGACAGATGCGGCTGGGGGCAGTCTCGTTCGCCAGGCGAAAGGGAGCACTGGCGCTCGCGGGCGTCATGGTGATCGCGGTTCTCGCGGTTGCCTTGGGCTCGTACTTTCCCCGACGCGGCGGAAGCGCGGTGACACGCGAATTCACGGTTTCAGCGCGGCGGTTCTCGTACTCGCCGGAGCGCCTGCTGGTCCATCAGGGAGATCGCGTCGTCATCCACCTGCAGCCGTTGGACGTGACGCACGGCTTCTACCTGGAGGGATACGGCATCCAGACATACGCGACGGTCGGGGGCGAGAGCACCGCGGAGTTCGTGGCCGACAAGCCCGGGATGTTCCGCTTTCGCTGCTCGGAGACGTGCGGCCCGCTGCATCCCTTCATGGTCGGCCAGCTCGACGTCCAGTCCGGCACTCGATACACGAACACGGTGTTTCTCGCCACGGCAGCCGCGGCGCTGATGGTCGCTGTTGGGACGGTGGTGTACGTCGGAAGAAGGGGACGGGCCAGTGATACAGATAGCTGAGGTCGAGCCCCGGCAGGAGAGCCGTGTCAACCTGCTGCGGTATGGACCGGCCAAGCGGGTTCTGCGCTCGCGCTGGTTTCCGTTCTTGCTCATCCTCGCGAACCTCTTCGTGTTCGTTCTCGTGATCCTTACGGGGTTGTTCGGGACGCCCGTGGGGAACCGGAACTTCTCGATCATCTTCGTGTGGATCGTCTGGTGGGCGCTGCTGATCGTGCTGCTCATCCCGCTGGCCGGACGGCTGTGGTGCACGATGTGCCCGATCCCGGCGATCGGCGAGTGGGTGCAGCGTCGCGGAGCCCTGGTGCCGCGCAGCCGAGCGCGGCCGCTCTCGCTGGGGAAGGAGTGGCCGAAGCCGCTGCGCAACATCTGGCTCCAGAACTTCTCCTTTGCGGCGGTGGCGAGCTTCAGCGCCATCATCCTGACCCGGCCAAAGGTGACGGGTGTGCTGCTGCTGGGATTCATGGTGGTGGCCCTCGGGCTCTTCCTGCTGTACCGTCGGCGCGCGTTTTGCCGGTATGTGTGTCCGGTCAGCGGCTTCATCGGTCTGTACTCCACGGTGGCGCCGCTCGAGTTGCGGGTCGTTGACCGAAATGTCTGCCTGAAGCACTGCGGAGCCCAGGGGAAGGAGTGCATGAAGGGCTCGGCCCAGGGCTATGGCTGCCCCTGGATGGAGTACCCCGGCAGTCTGGATCGGAACTCGTACTGCGGGCTGTGCGGCGAATGCATCAAGACGTGCCCGCTGGACAACATCGCGCTCAACCTGCGGCCGGTCGGCGCCGACCTGCTCGTCCCCGAGCGGCGACTGGACGAGGCCTACAAGGCGTTCATCATGCTGGCGGCCGCCATTATCTACTCCGTGGTGATGATGGGCCCGTGGGGCTGGATGAAGAGCTGGGCGGATCTCGGCAGCGGTTCTCCGGTCCACTTCCTCGGCTACGTCGCCATGCTGGTCGGCTCGATGCTGGTCGTGGTCCCGGGCTTCTTCCTGGCGGCGAGCTGGCTGGGAAGGCTGATGGCCGGCGTCACGCATATCCCGCTGCGGCGTTTGTTCGTGGCGTTCGCCTACACGGCTGTTCCGCTCGGGCTGGCCGCCTGGATCGCGTTCAGCCTCGGGTTTCTTTTCATCAACGTCTCGTACGCGATCCCGGTGCTGTCGGACCCGTTCGGCTGGGCGTGGAACCTGTTCCACACCGGCACTCACGGGTGGACGCCGTACGTCCCCCAGGTGCTCCCATACCTGCAGGCCCCGACGCTCCTGGTCGGTCTGGCTCTCTCGATCGTGCTGGGGGACCGCATCGCTGAGGAGTGCCTTGGGGGCCGGTCGCACCGCCTGCGGGCGTTGGCTCCGGTCGCCGCGGTCCTGACGGCGGCGACGGTGCTGCTGCTGTGGCTCTACCTGGGGTGAGGGTCACCGTGGAAGGAGGTGAAGTGGGCGATGGCTGTGGCAGATGCGGAAGCGCCGTTCCTGACGGCGTCGTTTCCCGATGAGCGGTCCCTCTGGTGCGCTGTCGCGGCGCTTCAGGAGCGCAAGATCGGGCCGGACCTGATCGGGGTGTTGATTGGCGAAGCCGGAGACGCCTCGCGCGGGGATTCGCGGGTCCATCTGGCAAGCACGCTGGTGCCGCGACGGCTGCACGAAGAGGTGCGCTCTGCCTTCCTGAGCTGCGGCGCCACCTTTGTCGGCAACGTCCGCGAGCTGGCCCAACGGTACGGGCGCGTGCCGCATCCGGGAGTCGTGGAGGACCACGACCTCAAGCTCCCCATGGGTCTCGAGTATCCCGACACGAGGCGCGGTCGCGCGAAGGGAGGGTAAGCCGTGCGCTGGTCGCAGTCCCTGGCGGCGGTCCTGGTGCTGGCCACGGTCGTCGGAACACCGGCGGCGGCATTCGCCTACAACGGCTGGCTGCACAGCCACCAGGGCGCTCGTGAGGTCGTGCTGGTCGCCGGTCCTAACAGCATCTGGAGGCCGAACGAGATCCGGGTGCGGCAGGGCGAGAAGGTGCGGCTGTTGGTGACCAGCCACGACGCCGTACACGGCTTCGTGCTGGGCGGGTACGGCATCGCCACGAACGATGTCTATCCGGGCGAATACACCATCGTCGAGTTCGTGGCGGACAAGGTCGGCACGTTCCCGTTCCTGTGCAGCGTGGTGTGCGGTCCGAACCACCAGCGGATGCAGGGACAGCTCGTCGTCGAGCCAGCCGGCGGCGGGATGACGCCGGGAAGCCGGCGATAGACACAGGCAAGTAGGAGCGAATGAGGACGATGGCAAGCACGTTGAAACTGGGGAGCAGGCGCGGGGCCCTGGCACTGGCCACGGCGCTGGCGCTCGCGGCGCTGCTGATCTCCGCCGCCTGCGGCGAGAGCGGCCGCGTCATCTCCCAGCCGCAGGGCACCGGCACGGCCACGGCCGCGGCGCCGACGAGCGGCGGCACCGCGGGTCCTACTGGCAAGGAACTGACAATCGACATGAAAGACAACTACTACGTACAGAAAGACGTCACGGTTGCCGTCAATACCACGGTCACCTTCCTGCTGAAGAACGAAGGGACCTCCATTCACAACATGCACGTTCCCGGCGAGGCCACCGGTGGCCAGGACGCCGTGAGCGACCTGATCAATCCCGGGAGCGAGAGCAAGTTCCAGGTCAAGTTCGTGAAGACCGGGACATTTCGGTTCGTATGCGACCTGCATCAGCCGGACATGGCTGGTACGGTTCACGTCCGCTAGCGGTGTCGGCGGTCACGACATCGCGGGTGGTTCGCGAAGGGTGTGGTCGCACGGGCTGGCGACGCCGGGGGCAGGGCGAAGACGGCGCCGGTGACCTGTGGAGGGGCAAGAAGTCGGGGAATCGGAAAGGAGGCAACCGCTCATGGCGGTAACCAGGCGCGAGCTCATCAAGAGCGCAGCGGTGGGTGGCGGTGGGCTGGTGGTCGGCGGGGTCATCGGCAAGACCGTGCTCGGGGGCGGTGGCGCCGCCGGGCCCGCGGCGCAGCCGACGGCTACGGGGCTGCCGCAGGACGCCCTGGCCATCGCGAAGCAGCGCAACCTCAACCCGGGCGACATCGTCGCGGCGCTCAAGACGTACACGCCGTCAGGGAAGCTGGACACGCACTACCTGTTCGCTTCGGGTGGCCATTCCGGACAGGTGTGGGTCTACGGCATTCCCTCGATGCGCATCCTGAAGGTCATTCCGGTCTTCAGCCACTCCTCGTACCAGGGTTGGGGCTACTCCGACGAGTCGCTCGAGATCCTCAAGCGGGGCCAGGTGAACGGGAAGCTCACGACCTGGGGCGACACGCACCACCCGGCGTTGAGTGAGACCAAAGGGGACTACGACGGCCAGTTCCTGTTCATCAACGACAAGGCCGGCGGGCGGATCGCGGTCATCGACCTGCGCGACTTCATGACCAAGCAGATCGTGAAGAATCCGCTGATCATCGACGACCACGGCGGCACCTTCGTCACGCCCAACACCGAGTACGTGATCGAGTCCTGCCAGTACTCCACGCCGCTGGGCTGGAGCTACGCCCCGCTGGACGAGTACAAGGACAAGTACCGCGGGGCGGTGACCTTCTGGAAGTTCGACCGCCAGAAAGGGCGCATCGACCCGGCCCAATCCTGGTCCATGGAGCTGCCGCCCTACTTCCAGGACCTCGCCGACTCCGGCAAGCTGGCCAGCGACGGATGGGCGTTCATCAACTCGTTCAACACCGAGATGGCGACCGGCGGCGACGCGGAGGGCAAGCCGCCAATGGAGGTGGGCGCCTCGCAGCGGGACATGGACTACCTGCACGTCATCAACTGGAAGAAGGCGGAGCAGGTGGTCAGCGAGGGCATGGTGGACACCGTCAACGGCATGCGCCTGATCCGGATGGACATGGCGGTCAAGCACGGGCTGCTCTACCTGATCCCGGAGCCGAAGAGCCCTCACGGGGTGGACGTGGCGCCCAAGGGCGACTACATCGTGGTCTCCGGCAAGCTCGACCCGCACGTGACCGTCTACAGCTTCAAGAAGATCCAGGACGCCATCGCCAAGGGGAGCTTCGACCAAGATTCCTACGGGCTGCCGATCATCCGCTTCGACGACGCGATGGAGGCGCAGGTGCAGCTCGGCCTGGGGCCGCTGCACACGCAGTTCGACAACCAGGGCTTCGGCTACACCAGCCTCTTCCTGGAGAGCGCCGTTGCTCGCTGGAGCCTGGGGGCGCCTTATCGTCAGGACGGCTGGAAGCTGGCGGGCAAGGTGCCGATCCAGTACAACGTCGGCCACGTGGCGGCGGTGTGCGGCGACACGGTCAACCCGCTGGGCGCCTACCTGGTCTCGCTGAACAAGTGGTCGCTCGACCGGTTCGCGCCGACCGGGCCCCACCACACGGTTAACCTGCAGCTCGTGGACATCTCGCGTCCGGAAGGCATGCAGGTGCTCTACGACGTGCCCACCCCCGACGGCGAGCCGCATTACGCGCAGATCATTCCGGCAGATCGCGTCAAGCCCGTGCTGGTCTACCCGGAGGTCGGGTGGAGCGCCGTCACGTGGTCCAAGGACCCCAACGCGACGGCGAAGGGCAAGGAGCGTGTGGTGCGCAACGGCAGCAAGGTCGAGGTGTTCATGACCGCGGTGCGCAGCCACTACACGCCTGACGTGGTGTCGGTGCGCCAGGGTGACACGGTGGTCTGGCACATCACGAACATCGAGACGGCCCGGAACGCCAGCCATGGGTTTGCCCTCCCCGGCTACAACCTCGGCGTGGTCACGGATCCGGGCCAGACTCTGACGGTCACCTTCCAGGCCGACACGGCTGGGACGTACCCCTTCTACTGCACCGAGTTCTGCTCGGCGCTGCACCTGGAGATGATGGGCTACTTCCTGGTTCAGGCATGACCGGAAGACTCCGCGTCCCGCCCGCCACGTTCCTGGGCGGTGCTGCCGGGTCGGGTGGCGGGCGGGACGGAAGGGATGACGCGAATGAGCATGGTTCAGCGCGGTGTGCGGGCGGGCGCTACGCAAGAACGTGAAGTGGCGGTGGGAGTGCGAGGCTGGCTGCGCAGGCGCCGGGCTGTCCGGGTGACGCTGAGCGTGGCCGCACTCCTGCTGCTGGCTTCCTTCCCGCTCAGCTACTGGTCCCTGCGCTTGGAAGCCCCGCAGTATCCCGGCGGGCTGCCCTTCACCATGCACGTGACCCGTCTCGGGGGGAACGTGCAGGAGATCGACGAGCTGAACCACTACATCGGCATGAAGAAGCTGGAAGACGTCGCCACGCTCGAACGGCGGCTCTGGCCGGCGGGCCTCGTGGCCGTTGCGCTGCTGGCCCTGGTGCCGGCCGTGGTCGACGGCCGGTGGACGTGGATCTTCGCGCTGGGGCCGCTGCTGTATCCGGTGGGCTTCGTCGTGGACCTGTACTGGCGGCTCTACACGACCGGGCACAGCCTGGACCCGCACGCCGCGCTCTCCAGCAGCGTCCACGCGTTCACGCCGCGGCTGCTCGGTTCGGGGATGATCGCCCAGTTCCGCACCGAGGCGGCGTTCGGCCCCGGCTACTATTTCGCCCTGGTCGCGGCCGCCCTGGTCGCCGTGGCCTTCTGGCTGGACAGCCGCAGCTTCGCAAGGGGGCGTCGTGCGTGAGTCGGAGGCTCGCGCGAACCATCGCTCTGCCGGCATTGGGATTGGCGGCGCTCGCGGCGGCCGTCGCGTCTGCCGGCGCGCGTGCCGGCGCGACGGCCCCCGCAGCCTCCCTGACGGTGTGTCCCACGTGTCCCTACCACACGCCGCAGCAGGCGCTTGCCGCGGCGCCCCCCGGTGCCACCGTGACCGTCCTTCAGGGTCAGTACCAAGGCGCGCTGCTGATCGATCATCCTGTCCGCTTGCAGGGCGTGGGCGGGCCGGTGATCGACGGCGGAGGCCAGGGCACCGTCGTGCGGATTACGGCCCAGGACAGTCGCATTGAGGGATTCGTCGTGCGGGGGAGCGGAACCAGCCTCGATCACGAGGACACCGGGGTCTCGGTGGAGGCGCCGGAAGTGGTCGTGGCCAACAACCGCCTGGAGGACGTGCTGTTCGGCATCTATCTCAAGCAGGCTCCCGGAAGCCGCATCGAAACGAACACCATCACGGGCAAGGCACTGCCGTTGGCCCGGCGGGGCGACGGCATCCGCCTCTGGTACAGCCGAGGGGTGACCATTACCGGCAACACCGTGACCGGCGCCCGCGACGACCTGCTCTGGTTCTCGCCGGACAGCACGGTCGCGAACAATCAGTTCCGCGCTGGCCGCTACGGCCTCCACCTCATGTACAGCGATGACTGCCGCGCGGTCGGCAACGTGTTCGAGGATGACGCCGTCGGGGCCTACTTCATGTACAGCGTTGGCCTGCGGCTGGAAAGGAACCTCGCCCGCCGCAACCGCGGCCCGACCGGCATCGGCATCGGGCTGCGGGACATGGATCGGGTGGAAGCCCGCGACAACCTCATCCTGGACAATCACGTCGGCCTCTATGTTTACGAATCTCCTCGCGCTTCGGATGCGCCGAACCTGTTCGAGGACAACGTGGTCGCCTACAACGACGCGGGTCTGGCCCTGGACCCCGCCCTCCGCGGAGATGTGTTCAGGGGCAACTCGTTCCTCAACAACCAGCAGCAGGTGCGGCTCGATGGGGAGGGGACCCTCGACGGCATCACCTGGGCGTGGCACGGGCGGGGCAACTTCTGGAGCGACTACACGGGTTACGACGCGGACGGCGACGGTGTGGGCGATGTCCCTTACGTCTCACGCCGGATGTTCGAGCAGCTCGCGAGCGCGCACCCCGAGCTGCGGCTCTTCCTGCTGAGCCCAGCCGCCAGCGCCATCGACTGGGCCGCGATGGCGTTCCCGGTCTTCACGCCGAACACCGTGGTCCTGGACCCGTCCCCTCTGGTCCGTCCGTTGCTGGCGGCCGACCTGCCGCTGCCGCATCCTTCCCGCCTGCCTCTGGGCACCGCTGCCCTGGGGATGCTGCTGTCGACCTTCGGCCTGTTGGCGGGCGCGCTGCGCGGGCGCCGAGCTCGGGATCGGGCCGGCGCTGTTGCGCCGTGCTCCCCGGCGGTCGGTACGGTCAGCCGCGACGAAATCGCGCGTCCGCCCACTTTCACGCCCTTCCCATCGGTGAGCGGCGATGGGCGGGGCGCGGAAACTCTGCCGGGGGCGACCGCGGAGGCCAGCGGGGAGGCGGAAGTAATGCGCGGCGAACCTCCGCTGTTGCAGGTGCACAACCTGGTGAAGCGCTTCGGCACCGCGCGGGTCGTGGACGACATCAGCCTTGCGGTGAGGCGAGGGGAGGCCGTGGCCCTCTGGGGCCCGAACGGGGCGGGCAAGACGACCGTGCTGCGCTGTATCCTGGGCCTCCTTCGCTACCAGGGAGAGGTTCGCGTGGCGGGCTGGGATGTCCGCCGCGACCCCAAGCGCGCCTTGCGCTGCCTCGGGTACGTGGCCCAGGAACCCGCCTTCCATGCCGAGCTGACCGTGGCGCAGACGCTCGCCTTCTACCACCGCTTCAAGGGCGCCCAGGCCGCCCAGGGCGCGAGCGTGGCCGAGCTCCTGGACCTGACCGGCCTCGTCCCCCATCGGGAGAAGCGAGTCTCCGCGCTCTCCGGGGGCATGCGTCGCAAGCTGGCGCTGGCCGTGGCCTTGATCGGCGAGCCTCCCCTTCTGCTGCTCGACGAGCCGACCGCCAACCTGGACGAGCAGAGCCGGCGAGACCTGCTGGCGTTGCTGACGCAGCTCAAACAGCGCGGCACGGCTCTGCTGCTGGCTGCACACCATGCCGACGAGGTCCAGGTCCTTGCAGACCGCGTCGTGCGGCTCGACGCCGGCGCCATCGTCGCTGAGGTGGCAGCCGCGGGCTTCCGCGGACGTGGCGGCTCGCGCCTGCGCCTGCCGCTTTCCGGTTCGCCCCGTGACGAGGCCGCTCGGGCGCTCAGAGAGCGCGGCTACGTCGTGGCCGAGTACCCGGACCATCTGGTGGTGGAAGTGGGAGCCGGGCACAAGGCATCGCCTCTCCTGGAGCTGAGCCGCGCGGGGATCAGCGTCGAGGACTTCGAGCTGGAGCAGGAGTCATGAGTGTGGACGCCGTGTCGGCCGTGGCGACGAAGGAGCTCCGCGACGCGCTGCGCAACCGCTGGTTCCTGATGGACGCGGGGGCCTTCGTCCTCCTGTCGTTCGGGCTCTCCTACCTCGGGCTGGCCGGCGGCGGCCTGGCCGGTCTGGCCGGCTTCGGCCGCACCTCCGCCGCGCTGATCAGCCTGGTGCTCCTGATCGTCCCGCTGATGGGTCTCTCCGTCGGTGCACTGAGCCTGACGGGGGAGCGCGAGCGCGGTACGCTGGCGACGTTGCTGGCCCAGCCCATCACCCGCAAGGAGCTCTTTGCCGGCAAGTGGTGCGGCCTGGCGGCTGCCCTGGCGGCTGCCCTCGCGGTTGGCTTTGGTCTCCCCGGCCTGATCATCGCCGCCGCGGGGGGCGGAGGTCAGGCCGGACCCTACCTGGCGCTGGCGGGACTGGCCTTCCTTCTCGCGCTGGCAGGACTGGCGGTCGGAATGCTCCTGTCCGCGTTCGTGCAGCGGACGGCGGCGGCCGTCGGGCTGGCGGTAGGGCTGTGGCTGGTCTTCGTCTTCGTCGGTGACCTGGGGCTCCTGGGCGCCGGCCTTGCCATGCAACTCCAGGCGGGTCAGCTCCTGACCCTCGCGTTGGTGAACCCGCTCACCGACTTTCGCGTGGCAGCGATCCTGGCGGCAGGTGCCTCGCCGGAGACCCTGGGCCCGGCGGGGCTGCTCCTCTCACGCACGCTCGGCGGGTGGAACCTGCCCGTGCTGGTGGGACTCCTGGCGTTGTGGAGCAGCCTGCCCTTGGTGGCTGGCTACTGGATCTTCGCGCGCGAGGACGCGGTGTGACCACGACACGTCGGCACAGCGAACGGCGCACGGGTCAGCCCGCGGGGACTGCCGGGGAGCAGGGATCGGTGCCGTGTTCGGGCGGTCGAGAGGCGCGAGGATGAGAGTCGTCACGCACGAGGCGCGGGCCTTGGCGGATGCCGCCGGCGCGCAGGCCCGGTGGGAGCGACGAGCCATGAGCCTGGCTTTGTGGGATGGCCGCGGCGGCGGCGCAGAGGCGAGCACCCGGGCCCGCACGTGGCGACCACTGCCGCCTCTGAGCCGACGGGACCTGCTCCGGCGAGCGGCTGGCATGGTGCTGGTGGCGCTGGGCGCGTCGCCGGCGCTGGCCGCCTGTGGGCGGGCCGGTGTCGGCGCCGTACGGCCGGTCCCGATACAGTCCGGGGACACCTGCGCCCGCTGCGGCATGCTCATCACCGACCTGCGAGAGGCGGCCGAGATCCTCGGCACCCGCAGTCAGGTGTGGAAGTTCGACGACCTCGGCGAGATGTTCGCCTTCTACCAGGAGCACCACCTCGCCCCTGCAGACGTGAAGGCGATGTTCGTCCACGACTACCACACCCGCGAGTGGATCCCGGCCGAGCAGGCGACGTACGTGGTGAGCCCCGAGCTGCACACGCCGATGGATTTCGACCTGGCCGCCTTCGCCGGCCCGGCCGCCGCGAAGCAGTTCGCGGCCGACCGCCGGGGCACGGTTCACGCGTACGCCGAGCTGCTCCAAGCGCCGCCCCGCCCTGGCTCGTCCGCCGGCACGCCGGCCTCGAAGCGCACTCCGGCGCTTCGAGGCGCGACCCGCCGATGGCCCGGCGGTGGCGTCTCGTCCGCTGGAAGGAGCTGAGAGGCATGCTGCCAGCGTATCGGGCTTGTCCGATCCGCCGGGGCTCGCCGGGCCGCGGCCGCTCGACGCTCCGACGGCTACGCGGTCGGCCGTCGTGGAACTGGCCGGCGCGCCTGCTGCCGGCGGTGGTCGCGCTGAGCCTCATCGCTGCCGCCTGCGGGTCGCGCGTCTCGCCGCGCACGCCGCCCGCGACCTCCTCCGCCGCGCGGGGACCGGAAGCCGGCCGCTACTACGGCATCCAGATCACGCCGCCCATTGCCAAGCCCGACGTCACGCTCACGGACACCACGGGCGCCCCCTTCAGCTTGCGCCAGGCGACCGACGGCTACGTAACGCTGCTCTATGTCGGCTACACACACTGCCCGGACGTGTGCCCGCTGCAGATGGCGACCATCGCGGGCGCCCTGAAGAAGGTGCCGCCGGATGTCGCCGCCAAGATCAAGGTGGTCTTCGTCACGGCCGACCTCGAGCGCGACACGCCCCAGCGCCTGCGCGAGTGGCTGGACCTCTTCGACCGGCGGTTCATCGGGCTGGCCGGAAGGCAGGCAGCCATCGACGCCGTGCAACGGGCGCTCGGCATGGCGCCGGCGACCAAGGAGCCGCTGGGCGGCGGCAACTACGCCGTCAATCACGCGGCGTACGTTCTCGCCTACACAACCGACGATCTGGCGCACCTCATCTACCCGCAAGGATTCACCGCGGACGACTGGGCGCACGACCTGGAGAAGCTGGTGAGGCAAGGATGGACCGGCGGATGATCCCTGCAAGGCGTGCTTCGGCAGTGGGTGCCATGCTTGTCGCCGCCGTGCTCACGGTCGTCGGCTGCGGTGGTGGCACGCCTGTCGGGAACGCGCGCGTCGGCGACGTGCGCGTCACGAACGCCACCGCCCGGGCAACCGCCGACGACGTCAGCGTGCTGTATCTCACGATAGGGAACGCGGGCAAGGAAACGGACGCGCTGCTGTCCGTCTCGACCGATGCCGCCAAGAGTGCCCAGCTCATGGCGATGGTGATGGAAGGCATGTCCATGAAGATGCAGGACGTGGCGCGCGTCGAGGTGCCGGCCGGCGGCGAGGTGGTGCTGAAGCCCGGTGGCTACCACGTGATGCTGATGGGCGTGGCGCGTCCGTTGAAGGCTGGTCAGCGCATCGGGGTCACGCTGAAGTTCGAGCGCGCCGGTACGGTGCGCCTGCAGGTGCCGGTGACCTCGTACTCGGGCGGACAGTAGTGAAGACGTGCTGCAGGGCCGGCCGCCCTGCCTATCGCCGTAAGGCAACGACGCGGGCCTGTCGGGGGCGGCGCAATTCTGAATTCCCAATCTTGAATTCAGAATTGCGCGCTCGCTCGGCGCGCGGCGGCAGGTCAGCGGCCGTTGAGCGCGGTGTCAGCGCGCCGCCGCAACCGCCCGAAGGCGCCGTCAGCGGGCTACTTCCCGCCCTACGCCCCGCTCCTTCCCCGACGGGTCACGGTGGCCACGATGGTTGACGTGGTCCGGGGCATCAAGTAGCTGGGAGGGAGTGCCTCAGCTCAGCCCTCGGTCGGGACCACGGGCGCGTCGGTGGCCGGCGGCGCGCCGAGTCGCCGGCAAGCGGAGCGCAGGAAGAGCATGTCCTGCGCTCCCACGACGTAGAAGCCGCGCGGGAAGTGCATCGTCGGCGTCCCCTCGACACCCCACTCCCGCGCTCCCTCGACGGCGGCCAGCACCGCGGCCCGTGCCGCCTCGCCCGACCAACCGCCTACAGGTGGTTCCACGCGCAGCTCTGACGCCAGCCCGCTGAGGAAGGCCGGATCGTCGATCGGCTCGCCGCGTGCGAAGTGCGCGTCGAAACAGCGCACGGTCGCCTCGTCACCACGGCCCACCCGCCCGGCAGCAAGGACGAGCGCATGCGCGGGGCGTGTGTCCGGGACCCGCGAGGGCGGTACGAACGCCAGGCGCTCCTCCTCGCAGAAGGCGCGTATGCGGGCGTCGGCGTTCGCCATGCGGGCCGCGCCGCCATAGAGCTCCTCCCGCCGCGCGCCAGCGGGAAGGTCGGGCCGCAGCAGCCAGGGCAGGAACTCAACCGCCAGGGCGAACTCCTGCCTCAGCCGTTCGAGGCGGTGCACCCCCAGGTAGCACCACGGGCAAATGAAGTCGGAGATATGGACCACGCGCATGGGCTCCATGCGTCCATGGTAGGCAAACGGCGCGTGCCCGGCGCTATCGGCCATCGGGTGTGCTGGGTTCGGCCGCGGGTGCTACCCGTCCGGTGACCACGGCGCGGGGTTCCTCTACTTCGCCAATGCCTTGTGGGTCCCTTGCGCTCGTGAGAGCGAGCAGAGGAGGAGCGCCTCCTCGACGCGATGCTGCTCGTGGTGGCGAGGCAAGGACCGGCGATGGCAGATCCAATCGCGGAGTTCGTGGTAACGCCGCACGCGGCCTTCGAGATGGAACGCCGAGGTATCGACGAGGCGACCGTCCGGTGGGTGCTGGGCGGGCCCGAGCAGCGGCAGGCCGTGCGCCCGGGGCGGGATGTCCTGCAGTGACGCGTCAAGCTCGAAGGCAGGAGGTACCTGGTTCGCGTGTTCGTTGACGCGGACCGGGACCCCGCCGAGGTGGTCACCGCCTATCGCACCAGCAAGATCGCGAAGTACTGGAGGCAAGGCACATGAAGGTCACCTACGACCCCGGAACGGACACGCTGACCGTCATCCTGAAGGAGAACACCCCTGTCGCCGAGAGCGACGAGGCCAAGCCGGGGGTGATCCTTGACTGCGACGACGAAGGGAACCTCGTCTCGCTCGAGATCCTGGATGCCTCCCGGCACGTCACGGAGGCGCGCAAGATCGAGTACCAGACGACGGCATGAGATCCGCGGTCCGGCAGGTCTCGAGTGCTTCCATGAGAGGCCATGGAGCCGTCAAGCCAACGTGGTGGCGCGCTTCCTGGGCGTTCCCTTGCACGGCGCCGGCGCTACTGAGGCATCGACAGCCACTCGACGGTGACGCGACCCTCGAAGCGGCGGAAGTCGGGGTCGCCGGTGACGACGACGGCGTCAACGCGCTCGGCAAGTGCTACGGCGTAACAGTCGGCGAGGGAGACGGGATGAATGGCCTTGAAGCGGGCAGCGCGGACGCTCAGGTCGGGGTCGGCTTCCACCAGGCGTGTGGGGAGCTCCTGCGTCAGTCGCGCCAGCACGGCGTCCGCCGCTTGCTCTCGGTCGTCGCGCTCAATGCGGTAGAGCATCTCGGCGAGGTTCACGGTGGCCAGGGAAAGCTCGACCGCGTTGCCTCCATGGAGCAGCTCGCGGACCCGGTCCGCGCCAGGCTCCGCGTGGATGAACGCCATCACAGCGAAGGCCTCCAGGACGTAGCGGGCGCTGTCAAGGCCGTCGGGCACGGTGCTCCCTGTGCTCGCGGTACTTGCGCTCCTCGCTCTCGGCCTCCGCACGCCGATCTCGGAGGAGCGCCTGGGTGGCCGAAGGTCCGCCGGGTCGCCTGAGCATGCCGTAGGCCGCCTCGACGGGATCGCCTCTGGATGCGGGGACGATGATGATGCGTCCGGCGATGTCGAGGACGTGGACTTTGTCTCCCTTGCGGATGCCGCGGCGGTCGCGAATCTCCTTTGGGATGACGATCCAGCCTTTTTCGGATACGGTTACGGTCGGCATGGCCCCTAGCTCCCTCCGGGTATAGCCCCCGGCCGTCGAGGTGGACACGACCAACGCCCCCTACGTCGACCTGCGCCTGTCAACCGCGCGCTCCCCCGGACGTCGCCAAACCGCCTGACGCTCGGGGATGCAGGTTAGCGCTGTCGGTCGCTCTCCCGTTCGGCGCGCTCACCGGTGCCCCCGCTGCCGCCCGATCGCTGGCTGCGATGGCGGCGGGGGCCTCGCCTTCGCTCGATGCCTTCGGGCACCCGGGCCGCACCGGCCTGAAGCGCCCCGCCGAGGAGTGAGCACCCGCCCCGACGTCGTGCACGCACCGTGGCGCCGAGCACTTCCTACCATGGAAACGTCGGCTGCGCGGAGGTACCGATGTGAGCCTTCGGTCGTACCTGTTGGCGGTCATTGCCCTGGCCGCGGGCGTCCAGCTCATGAGCCAGTACTGGTACAACACCGCGCCGCCGGGCGATCCCGCCCTGGGCGTGAGCTTCTCCTGCCGCCAGACTGCCGACCTCGGGCTGCCCTGCGCCGCCTCCTTCGAGCGGCTCGTCCGCGACGTGGGCGTCCGGGCTGTCCGACTGAGCGTGTACTGGGACCAGACCGAGCCACAGCCGGGCCGGTTCGATTTCTCGCAGACCGACCGGCTGATCGCGATCGGGGCACGGTATGGAGTCCACTTCACACTGGTGGTGGGCGTGAAGGGCCTGGGCTACCCCGAGCTGTATGCGCCTTCCTGGCTGCCGGCCGCCGTCCGCCATCCGCCCACGATGGCCGACTACACCGCCGACCCGCGGCTACGCGATGCCCTGCTGCGCTACGTGCGGGCAACGGCGCAGCATTACGCGCTGAACCCCTGGGTCGAGGCGTGGCAGGTCGAGAATGAGCCGTATGTGGTGAACGTGAGCGAGATCCACGGCTGGACCGTGGACCCGGCGGCCGTGGACGCGGAGATCGCGCTGGTGCGAGCCACGGACCCGTTGCACCGGCCCGTCGTCGTGACTCATTCCGCTTGGACGCGGATGGACGTCCGTTGGAAGACGGCGCTGGCGCAGGCTGACGTTCTGGGTGAGGACGTCTACCTGAAGAAGCGCATCCTGAGCAACTTCCTGTACCTCTACCCCTACGAGCTGGGTCCGCTCACCCCCAACCTGCCCGGCCAGGCGCGTCTGGCGGCAGGCGAAGGGAAGCAATTCTGGATCACGGAGCTCCAGGCGGAGCCGTCTGGCTGGGGAGACCCGCTCCGCCGGCCGGGCGACCGTAGCCGGACCATCTCCCCCAGCCTGCTGCGGCAGTATCTGGACGTGGCCCGCCGGAGCGGCGCCAGCCGCGTCTACTTCTGGGGTGCCGAGTGGTGGCTGTACCAAGCCGAGGTTCAGCACGACCCGTCGATGCTGGACGCGGCCCGCCAGCTTTTCGCCGCCGCGCCCGCCCCGACGCCGGCCTCCAAGCCGTCAGTCGCCCGTTGAGCCCAGACGCTCCTCTCGGACCGAGTCAGCTCCCTGGTTGCACGACACCTGCGTCCGTCGCTTCCCTGCGCTCCTGGCCGTAGGACGGTGCGACTCTGACGCGGCCGCGCGGGCGCCGAGCCGTGCGCGCGATCCATTCGCGTCACGTTTCAGCCGGAGTCTGCACCGTAGGGCCGGGTTTGGCTGACGCCACGCAAGTCTCGTTTGACGTCCGGCCTCTCTTCACAGAGAGGTGCTGCGCCTGGCGGTGCTGGGCCACACCAGCCAGGAAGTCGCCGAGCAGCTTTGCATTGGCACCAGCGGGGTCGAGACACATCGAGCGTGGATCATGGAGAAGGTGGGCCTACGCAGGCGGGCGCAACTGGCCGCTACGCGCTGCCGAAACGACCGCTCGAGGACCGCAAGATAGCGGTCGGCGTGTCCTGGATCCCCCGACGCGGTGCGGGGGTTTTCGCGACGCGCGGCCGGCTGGAATTCCTTGGCAAGCGCCACACAAGATCTGGCTTTCGCTGACGGACACGGCCGGCCCGCGGGCGTAGCGTCGGATCGAACGGGCTGTTGGAGGCACGCCCGCGACCACGGCAAGGTCCGCGGTTGCGCGCCGAACGGTCGAGTTCAGAGGAGAGCGTGCGGATGGTCGGACAACACGTGGCGGAGCCGGCGCCGGCCGACTCGCCTCCGGGTGAACGAGGGGGCGGCGGGACCGAGTGGCGGCCGGCGAATCGGCGGGCATTCTTGCGCAACCTGGCGCTGGCGGCGGCATCGGCGACAGCGGCGGGGGTGTTCCCCCGGGCGGCGAGCGCGGCGTCCGCGGCGGAACGCGCGCGAGCTAAGGCGGTGGTGAAGGCGACGCGGCTGCGGCGCCAGTATCGCCGGCAGGCTCAGGAGTCGTTGGACGAATCGCTCGCGCGCCAGGAGATCGGGCAGGCCAACGCCGCCGCGGACGCGACGCTGCAGGCGGCAGCCGCGCCGCTGGGATACCCGCTCCTCGCGCTGGGTCCCCTGACGTTGCCGCAGACGGGGCAGGTCGCGTCTCAGGCGGCCGACCCGGTGACCGAGGACGCGCTCGCGCGCATGGAGGCTGACCTGAAGCGCGCGCTCGCCAAGCCCGTCGAGCAGCGTAGGTGGGCGATGGTGATCGACGCGCGCAAGTGCATCGGGTGTAGCGCCTGCACGGTCGCCTGCAAGGCGGAGAACAAGCTGCCGCCCGGGGTAGTCTACCGGCCGGTGCTGGTGGAGGAGGTCGGCACGTTCCCCAACGTAACCATGCGCTTCATCCCTCGCCCGTGCATGCACTGCGAGAACCCGCCTTGCGTCAAGGTGTGCCCCGTGGGTGCGACCTTCAAGCGCCCAGACGGGATCGTCGCGATCGACTACGACGTCTGCATCGGCTGCCGCTACTGCCTGGCGGCCTGCCCCTACCAGGCGCGCACCTTCGACTGGGGGCTCTACTACACCAGTGGCACGCCCGAGCTGGAGCAGTACGAGACTGTCCCCTCCTTCGAGTACGAAGAGCTGTGGCCACGCGAGGGGCTGAGATCGCCCATCGACAACGCCCGCAAGTGCCACTTCTGCCTCCACCGGCTCGATGCCGGCATGCTGCCGATGTGCGTGACCACCTGCCTCGGGCGGGCGACGTACTTCGGCGATCAGAGCGACCCGAAGAGCCTCGTCTCGGAGTTGATCGCGCAGCCGAACGCGCAGCGTCTCAAAGAAGAGTTGGGGACCGACCCGAAAGTCTACTACCTGGTGTAGGGGAGACGGCCATGAAACGGCTCAAGACGGCATACTACGGAGTCCTTGGGGCGCTCGTGGCGCTGGGACTGGCTACGGTGGGCTACCGCCTGGTGGCGGGCATGAAGGTCACGGCCATGACGAGCTACGTCAGTTGGGGCTTCTGGGTGGCGCTCTACATCTACTTCATCGGGCTCTCGGCCGGATCATTCCTGCTCTCGACGATGGTCTACGTTTTCGGGATGCACTCGCTGGAGAAGGTCGGCCGGGCGGCCCTGCTGTCGGCGCTGGGCGCGCTGGCGGCGGGCCTGCTGTTCGTGTGGGTCGACCTCGGCCACCCGTACCGCTTCTGGGAGATCTTCAGCCGGCCGCACTTCACCTCGGTGATGGCGATCGAAAGCTGGCTCTACCTCATCTACATGGTGCTCATCCTGGCGGAGCTGTGGCTGCTGCTCCGCGACGACCTGGTGGTCGTGGCGCGGTCGAGCCGTCGCATCGCCGCCGGTCTGTGCCGTGTCCTGGCGCTGGGCTACCGGCCGCCGGAGGACCCGCGGCAGCTCGCGCGGACGCGGACCCGGGAGAAGCTCTGGGTGCGGATCCTCGGCAGCATCGGCATCCCGGTCGCGATCGGCGTCCACGGGGGAACGGGAGCGATCTTCGCGGTGGCGGTGGCGCGGCCGTACTGGAACAGTGGCCTCTTCCCGGTCGTGTTCCTCGTCTCGGCGCTGGCCTCCGGCGCCGCGCTGGTGACCTTCCTCTACGCCGCCTTCGGGAAGCGAGACGGCGACTTCCTCCCCATCCTGCGGTCGGTGGCGATGCTCACCGTCCTCTTCATCGGGCTCGACCTGCTGTTGCTGGTGAGCGAGGTGGTCGTCGGCCTGTACAGCGGCGTGCCGTCGGACGTGAATGTCTTCCAGGCGATGTTCACCGGACGCTACTGGGGCGTCTTCTGGCTGGGGCAGATCGGCCTGGCGGGGATCGTGCCGATCGTGATCGTGGCTGCCGCGGAGAGACGCCGCGAGCCTGCCCCCGCGCAGGCGGGGGGCGCACGGCCGGTCGCTCGCAGGGTTCGGCAGACAGCGATGTGGCTGGCCGGACTGGTCGCGCTGTTCGTCATCGCGGACGTCTGGCTGCTAGCCGAGCCGGTCGGCCGTGCGGGCATCCTCGCCGCGCTGCAGGTGCCGACCCGTCATCATGCCGGCTGGTGGTATTGGATCGGCGAGCTGGTGATCGTGATCGCCGCCGCCGCCTGGCTTGCCAGGAGCTGGGGCAGCCCGCGCCTTTGGTATGGCGCGGCCGGGCTGGCGACGGTGGCCGGGATCCTGGCGGTGCGGCTGAACATCGTCATCCCCGGCTTCGTGGTGCCTGAGCTTTCGGGGCTGCGGACGGCGTACGTGGACCCGGGCGACTTCCGGTTCAGCTACCACTACTTCCCGAGCTTCTGGGAGCTCGCCACCTCGGTCGGGATGATCGCCCTGATCGTGCTGGTGTTCAGCCTGCTCTGGGAGTGGCTGCCGTTGTTCGGCAGCGAGCCCGCCCGGACGGCGAGCCCGTCGCAGGGATAGGAGGAAAGCGCGATGAGCGAGCGCGAGAAGGACATGGTCGAACGGGAGGCACCGGTGGGTGACGGCATCATCACGCGCCGGACCCTTCTCAAGTCATCCGCGTTCCTGGGCGGCACGACCCTGCTGGCACTGGGAGCCACGAAGCTGACGGACAGCCTGACGCAGGGGGCGGAGCACGGCAAGGCGGCCGCGGGGCGCGGCCGTTACGCCTACAGCCTCGCCAGCCCTGAGAACGTGCTGTACAGCGTGTGCCTGCAGTGCAACACCCAGTGCACGATCAAGGCCAAGATCGAGAACGGGATCGTCGTCAAGATCGACGGCAACCCGTACAGCCCGTTCAACATGCTGCCCTGGATCGACTACGCGCAACCTCCCGAGCGTGCCGCCCTGGTCGACGGCAAGCTCTGTCCCAAGGGCCAGTCGGGCGTCCAGTCCCAGTACGACCCATACCGCATCCGCAAGGTCCTCAAGCGCGCCGGACCGCGCGGCTCGAACAAGTGGCGGACCATCTCCTTCGACCAGGCGATCCAGGAGATCGTGAGCGGCGGCAAGCTCTTCTCCGACATCGGCGAGGACCGGGTGGTGCCGGGATTCAACGACGTCTTCGTGCTCCGTGACTCGAAGGTAGCGGCGGCGATGGCCGCCGATGTGGCGAAGGTGCAGTCCGGTGCGATGACGGTGGCCGCGTTCAAGGAGGAGCATGCCGCTCACCTGGACGTCCTGATCGACCCCGACCACCCGGACCTGGGTCCGAAGAACAACCAGTTCGTCTTCCAGGCGGGGCGGATTGAGCCCGGCCGGGACATGTACGCGCAGCGGTTCGCGAACGGGGCGGTGGGCTCGGCCAACTGGTACAACCACACCTCGATCTGTGAGCTGAGCCACCACATCGCGTATCAGTACTCGAGCGCCCAGTTCTCCGGCGGCAGATGGAACCTGGGCCAGCCGGTCTTCAAGCCGAACTACCTGGCGGCCGAGTTCGTCATCTTCTGGGGCACCGGCGCGTTCGAGGCGAACTTCGGCCCCACGCCGGTGGCGGAGCAGGTGACGAGCTCACTGGTGGGGCGGAACTTCAAGATGGCGGTCGTGGATCCGCGGCTGAGCAAGACGGCGGCCAAGGCCTGGCGCTGGCTGCCGGTGGTCCCCGGCGGCGACCTGCCGCTGGCGCTGGCGATGATCCAATGGATCATCGAGAAACGGCGCTACGACGGCGGGTTCCTGGCGAACGCGAACAAGGCGGCGGCGCAGCAGGCCGGGCAGAAGAGCTGGAGCAACGCCACCTGGCTCGTCCGCGTCGAGGAGGACGGCCGGCCGGGCGCGCTTCTCCGGGCGAGCGACCTCGGTCTGCCGGTCCCGACGGGCGCCAAGGCGGAACAGCGCTTCGTGGTGAGCCAGGGAGGAACGCCGGTCGCCTTCGATCCGAACGACGCGAAGGAGGCGGTGACCGGCGACCTGCTGGTGGACACCGCCATCAACGGCGTGCGGGTCAAGAGCGCGCTGCAAGTGGCACGCGAGGCGGCGGCGGCGGAGAGCATCGACGGCTGGGCGGCGAAGGCGGGGCTGGATCCGCGGGCGATCGCCGAGCTGGCGCAGGAGTTCACCAGCCACGGACACAAGGCCGCCATCGAGTTCTACCGCGGTGCCGTCAAGCACACCGTCGGCTACTACACCGGTCAGGCGCTCATCCTGCTGAACCTGCTTGTGGGTAACCCGGACTGGAAGGGCGGGCTGGCCGCCGGCGGCGGCGCGTGGAATGCCGCCGGCACCGGGAAGGGACAGCCGTTCAACTTGACGGCGTTGCATCCCGGCAAGCTGGCGGCGTTCGGGACCAAGCTGACGCGGGAGGGGTCCTACTATCAGCAGTCGACGCTGTTCACGGGCTACCCGGCCAAGCGGCCGTGGTTCCCGTTTACGGCCAACGTGTACCAGGAAGTCATACCGGCGGCCTACGCGGCCTACCCGTATCCCATCAAGATCCTCTGGCTGCACATGGGGAATGTCGCGCAGCTCGCCCCGGGCGGGACCGAGCAGATCCACATGCTGCGCGACGTGGAGCGCATCCCGCTCTTCATCGCCGATGATGTCGTCCTCGGCGATACCTCGATGTACGCCGACTACATCTTCCCTGACCTCAGCTACCTCGAGCGCTGGGCGTTCCTCGGCCCCCCGCCGACGGTCATCACCAAGACCTCGGAGGTGCGGCAGCCCGTCGCCGCCCCGGTGCCCGAGATCGCGACCGTGGATGGCGAGACGATGCCCGTCAGCATGGAGGCGATGATGATCGCGATCGCGAAGAAGCTGGGAGCGCCGGGATACGGGCCGAGCGGCTTCGCTGCGGGCGTGCCGTTCAACCGGCCGGAAGACTACTACCTGAAGGCCGTGGCGAACATCGCCATCGGCGACAGCGCCGGAGACGCCGTGCCGCGGGCCGACAGCGCGAGATCGACCGATTCCAGCAAGCGCGGCGTCACCTGCCGGGCGCGGTCTTCGACCCGGCGAAGTGGAGCGTGGCGGTAGGCAGCGAGAACTGGGAGCAGGTGGTGTACGTGCTGAACCGCGGCGGCAGGTTCGAGCCGGCCGACAACTCCTATGATGGCTCGTACCTCGGGCACGTCTGGGGCAAGCAGTGGAACGTGTACGTCGAACCGGTCGCGGTGGTGCGGGACAGCATCACGGGCGACTACTACTCCGGGGTGCCGCGATACCGGCCGGCAACCTTCAGCGACGGGACACCGGTCCCGGCGGAGGCGGGCACGTTCCACCTCTCGTCGTTCAAGGAGATCTTTGGTGCCAAGCGGACGGTATCCAACTACTGGTCGCAGCTCTCGCTGCTGCCGGAGAACTTCGTGCTGATGAACGCCGCCGACGCGGCGCGTGTCGGTATGCATGACGGAGACAAGGTGCGGCTGAGCTCGCCCAGCAACCCTACGGGGCGGTTCGACTTGGGCCCACTGGGGCAGCACTTCGTGGAGGGCAAGGTCAGAGTGATCCAGGGGCTGCGGCCGGGCGTGGTCAGCGTCAGCCTGTCATACGGGCACTGGAACTACGGCTCGGCCGACGCGGCGGTAGATGGCGAGCGAGTGGTCGGCGACCGTCGCCGGAGCACGGGGCTGATCGGCAACCCGGTGCTGCTGCTGGACAAGGTGATGACCGGCACGAGCCTCACCGATCCCATCGGCGGAAGCGCCAGCTTCTTCGACACGCAAGTAACAGTGGTGAAGGTGTAGCGCGACGCGGGGTGGAGGTACAACTGACCTCCGCCCCGCCCGAATCCGTGAGCTCGTCAGGCAAAGGGGCGCTCTCGTGAGTGCGCGCGGCAGTCGCGCCGATGGCAGCCCCAGGGGCCAGCATGCAACGGTCTTGCACGGGGCGGTGGGCCGCCCGAGCGGGGTGACTTCGGTCTCGCGGGCAAGCGCTGCCCGTCCACCGAGGGTGGGCCACGGTCAGGCGGATGCGGTGGGGGCCTCACGGCCCGTTCGAATGGGGCGCCGATGTAGCGCGCGCCGCCGACGAGGGTGACCGGGTGCCCGGCGATCAGGCCGCCGAAGACGGCGAGCGCGACGGCGGCCGCGACCACCGGCCGTGGTCAAGGCAAGTCTCAGCAAGCGACGCGGGCGCCTCGCGCCCCGCCGCGCAACCCCAACGATCAAGAGAGCCTGCCGACGACAGTCAACCTGGTCGAGTTCCCGCTGGCGACGCCCGGAAGCGGCAGCAGGTCGGCTCTCGGCGGGGCGTTCGCCATTTCCTCTCGTCAGACCGTAATCGCACCGCGCCGGGGGTGTCTTATCCGCGAGACGTCCAAGCGGAGGTGCGAAACCATGGAACACGCAAGTCTGACACGGCTGCTGACGGGAACGCTCATGGCGGCCGTCCTGGTGGGAGGGAGCGTCTTCGCGGCGCGGAACGGCGGGCTGCTGCCGGGACTGGCCGGCTCGGACACGCGTCAGACCGCGGCGACGGGGCCCGCCGGCGAGGGAGCGGGGCGCGGACTCGCGGCGCTGACGTCCGGAGACCCGCACGAGAGCACGGCAGTCTCGCCACCAAGCCCGGGCCGGTCGCCGGCAGCCGGCGGGACTTCGTCTGGCCCGACGGCGGGCGTTTTCCCGCTTCCCCTGCCGCCGCGCGACACGATCACGGTGACCGCGATCAACGGCTCGGGCAGCTTCCCGCGGGCAGGCATGACCTACGCGCTGCTGCCCGAGTCCAACATGACGATGGAGGACCTGGGGACGCTGGTGGGCCGCGGCGCGCTGAAGCTGTCTCGCAGCGGTGGACCGTCTCGCTGCGCCCCGCTCAACGGGACGACGATCAACATCTTCCGGTGGCGGAACGAGTACTGGGCCCACAACGGCCTGGAGGGGGCACAGCCTGTCTACTGCACCTGGGAGCTGATGCGCGTCTCGGGCCCGATGTGGCCGGTGCCCCGCGTCACCTCGCTGGCGCCCGACCCAGTGCCGGCCGGGGTGGCTCTGACCATCCGCGGATCCAACTTCGGCAGCCGCCCGCCCGCTGGGAGCGTGGCGCTGGTGCGCACCACCGCGACGAGCGCCGGGCCGGTCTATACGGCGCCGGTCCTGTCCTGGAACAGCGGCGCCATCCGGGTGCTGGTGCCGGCAACGCTGCCCGCTGGCGCGTACGACGCGGTGGTCTTCCAGGGCTCGGTGGCTGGCTACGCGGTTAACGCGCCGCTGCGCGTCCTGCCGGCGGCCAGCGGGTACATCTATAGCTGCGTCTGGTACAGCCATAGGGTGGGCCTCAGGCACGTGGTCAACGTGACGGTCGAAGGGCTTACGGACGCCCGCCTGACTGGCACATGCTCCGACTTCCTGACGAACGACCCGTACTACCGAAAGCTGAACGGCCACACGCTCAACGTGTGGCTGGCGCCACGGGAGTTTCCGGGCCGCTACGTGGTGCACAACGGCATGCAGGGGCCGCAGGCCGTTTACGGCACGTGGACCTTCCCGATGCTCATGCCGCCGGTCCGCTAACGCCCGCGTCGGGTGGGCAGGCGATGCGAGCGCTGACGACTGCCCGTCGGCGCTCGCCCCGCTGACGGTGCCAGAGCCACGGGCGCTGCGTCATCAATGCCGCCGCTGGCCGGTCGCTCGGCGGCGGATCGCCGGCCGGTCCGTCCGGCGTGGCGACACGGACCGGGCTCACCAGCCACGGCGCCGACGCGGCCGTCACCGCGGCGGCGAAGCGCGCCGCCCGCGACAGGATCCGTGTCGCCCGACTCCGGCCGGCCAGGCGCTCCCTCCAGGCTCGCGGAAGCCGTCGGCCCGTGGCCTGGCCTCCTCGCGGGTAGCATCGCGCACCAGTCGCAGGCCGTAATCCCGGCGCTCGCCCGGTGTCACACCGCTGGAAGACGCGCAGGGAGGTACATCCCGTGGCAGTCGACGCCGCCGCGGCCGAGGCGGGAGTACACTGCGGCCGTCTGCAGATGGGTGGTGGGGATGGACTCGGAGGAGCGTCTCGCCGTCGACGACGCGACCGCGGCAGCGCGCTTCCGCGAGGGCGATCGAGAAGCGCTCGGCGTGCTCTACGCCCGTTACCTGGGCGCGGTGTATGACTTCCTCGCGCGTTTGGTGCGCGAGCCGGCAACGGCCGAGGACCTGGCGCAGAGCACGTTCCTCCAGGCATTCGAGCGTCGTGCGACGCTGCGGGAGCCCGAACGCGTACGGGCGTGGCTCTTCAGCGTGGCCTACCACCTGGCCATGAACCACCTGACGCGGAGCCCCCAGGGCGAGCCGGTTGAGGAGCACCTCGAGCTGGCTGCCGTCGAGCCGGGGCCGCCGGAGGAGGCCGAGGCAGCCGAGGCGGTCGCGCTGGTCTGGGATGCGGCGGCGAGCCTGCAACCGCGACAGTATGCGGTGCTGGATCTCACGGTCCGTCGCGGCCTGTCGACGGCCGAGGTGGCCGCGGCGCTCGGGTTGCCGGTCCGCCACGCCGCCGTGCTCGTGCACCGCGCGCGCGAGGCGCTGGGCAACGCCGTCCGCGACCTGCTGGTGGCGCGGCGCAGGCAGGATTGCCCGCAGCTAGCCGGCCTGGTGCCGGAGCTGCCCGGCGCCCTCACTCCGGCCGTGCGCGAGACGGTCGATCATCACCTGCGCCGTTGCGATCGCTGTCGCGGTCTGGCGGCGCAGCTCACCGCGCCAGCCGAGGTACTTGGCGTGCTCTCGCCCTTGCCTGTGCCCGCGCGGCTGCTGCGAGAGGGCTGGAGTCGCCTGCAGGCAGGGAGTACGAGCGCGCCCCATGGCGCGGCGTGCGCCGGACGGCTCTCGATCGCGCGCCATTCCCGGCGGTTCCGCCTCGCCGTCGCGAGCACAGCCGTGGCGCTGGCGCTCGCGGCCGGACTGGCGCTTGCACTCGGTCGCGGAGGGGGCCAGCGCCCGCCCATCGTGGCGGTCACCGTGCTGCCGACCACGGCGGCGCGGAGGCCGGCGCCGAGAGGACACGCCCGGGTCATCCCCGCGCGCACCCCGGCACGGCCATTGCGGCGGACTCGAGCTCCCACACGGTCGCCCCGCTCGCCGCACACCCCACGGCCGACCCGCGAGCCGACGCCTACGCGGCCGCCGGAGCGCACCCCCACGCCGAGCCCCCAGCCCACGCCGAGCCCCACGCCCACACTAACTCGCCCTCCCGAGCCTACCCTCACTCCGACCGCGACACCCACACACCCGCCGGAGCCCACGCCCACCCCTACACCGATGCTGTGCCGTCTACTGCCCTGCCCGCCGCTGCTCTAGCAGTTCCTCATGGCGTATTGCCACGACCGCGAACGGAAAGGACCAGCGGCCTGACCGGCTGTTCTCGATGCAGTCCGCGCTGGTGCCACGCCTCCCGGAGATAGGGCTGGACCGTGAACACCATCTGACGGCAAGGATCAGCGAGCCCCGTTGTAGTCGTTCGTTCGCCGTTTCGGGCAAGGGTGGACCCGCAGCCGGCAGCGCGAGCTGGAGCGGCGGGTGGCTCTGAGGAGGCGCCCGCTAGCTTCGACGTATGGCGACGAAGGCGTCGCGCAGCTCTCGCAGGAGTTGGACGTCTTCGTCGGTCAGCTCCCACAAGCTTGTCTCGGCGCGTGTCGCCATCTCGCGCAACGCTCGTGCCAGAGGCTCTGCCTCGTGCCCCAGCGCGCTCCGGAGCCGGCCGACCACCCGCCAGGGCACGACGACCGTGGTGCCGCCAGCGCGGGCGAATAAGACCGGCGGTTCCGGGCCTTCGTTCGAGGGCGTAAGGCTGGGATGGCTGAGAGCCCAGGCCAGCAGGCCCAGCAGGCACACAACCTCCCCGTGCACCAGCCGCGCCCGGCGCGCTCGCTGCGACCTGGTGGACGGCGCTCTCGGCGGTTGGGCCGTGCGCAGCGAGGCCGCGGTCCCCAACGCCACGCAGAGCCGCTCCAGGCACACACTGTCCCCGTACCGGTCGTCGTTGCGCGCAGGGCCGTGCTTCGGGGCGACGTGGTAGCCACGCCGGACCTTCTTGCACAGCTCCCAGCGCGGCGGACATCTCTTCATGTGGCGCTCCGCCCGGAACGATGGGAGCGAGGCGTCGGTCTCCCGCTGCCCTGCGGACGGAAACCGCGCTTCTGGAGGCTCGACGGGGCAGCCCACGGCCGATAGTACCAGCGGTCCGCATTCAAAGCGAACGGCCGGCAGCACGGCACGATCCAGCCGCCCATCGCGCAGCCGGCCGGAGCGCTCCGGACCCCGGACGCCACGGCGGCCGATGTAGCGACCGTGCTCGGGCAACCCCGGCCGCCGAAGCACCCGTGGAAGGCTGCCGTCCACAGGGATTGAAATTGATCATTGACACCCCGCGCTGGGCGGCTCTATCGTGCCTCCATGGCCCTCAGAGACAGGTTGGCGGGCTGGACGCAGCCGTTCCTGGAGCCGGGAGAGCAGATCCAGCAGGTCTTCAGGGCCCGCTCAGGGCCGAATCCCAACCTGGCCTTCCTCACCTGGCTCATCTATTTCTTCACCACATACGAGATCGTCGCCGTCACCGACCGCGCCGTCGTGGTCCTCGAGGGGGGGCGCTTGACCACGAAACCACGCCGGGTGTTCGACCGCCTCCCCCGCCAGACCCGCCTCGGGCCTCCGTCGGGCGTCTTGTGGTCGCGACTGCCGTTCCCAGGCCGGAAGAAGCACTGGGTGCACCGCCGCTTCTACAGGGACGTGGAGGCAGCCGACAACGCAGCCGCCGCTTGATCAGCGCGCGAGCGCCAGGGTCGGGCCTGTCAGGCGCGCGCTTCGCCCCGGCGAGCCTTCCGCCTCAGACTTGTCCGTTGGCCGATTCCCTGCCCCGGCGACGACGGCGCAGGACGATCAGTCCAGCGATGGCAACGATCGCGACGATGAGGCCGCCGGCTATCGGGAGGACCGGGAACAGATTCCCGGCGCCGGCAGCCGTCGCGGTCACGGCCGAGAGTGTCCTCGGCTGATTCGAGAAGATGTCCAGCTTCCAGGTGAGACTTCCGTCGCTGCCGACCTGGTCAGCGTTGCTCTTGACGACCTTCCCGGGGAGCTTGAGGTTGACGGTGAAGGAAGCGTCTTTCAGGAACGTGGCGGCCATCGCCTGGCTGAAGGCGGCACCCAAGGCGTCCGTGGACCCATTACTCGACAGATTCACAGGCGGGACGATGGCGTCGAACTTCCAGCCGCTGCCTTGCCGTCGCACAGAGAGGGTCTCGAATGTGTCGGCGATGCTCGCGGTGGCGCCTTCCGGCGCTGGCGTGCTCGTCGGACGCACCGTGGTCGCGGCAGACCGAGGTGTCGGCTGAGGCTGCGAGGAAGTCGCGGGCGAATCGCCGCTCGGAACGGCGTTGGAGAGCCTCCCGAGCACGGCGACGATCTCGCCAGGATCCCGAAACGGGGCCGTCACCCGGACGCCCTCATACGTGCCGCTCTTGTAAGGCGCGACCGTTGTCCCAGGTGGCAGCGATGAGCGGTCGATGTCCTTGGGCGAGAACGTGCCGGAAACGGATTGGGCGCAGGAGTCCTGACCGAACTGTTGGCAGAACTGTTTGATGGCCGCCGTGTCGATAGCAAGCAAGACGGAGACGGTGCCGCTGCCATCGTCGTTCACATGGATCGCCGTTTGCACGCGAAGGCAGCCGGTGAGGAGAACGACGCAGCCAGCAAGCGCACCGAGACGGACCAATCGCGAACGTTGGCCCGGGGGACGCAAGCGAGACGGAAGGTGGAGCCGGGTTCCAAGCATCGACATCGGCAACTCCTTGCCGCCCGCGGTACCGCGGCCTGAGCATAGCCTTGGATCACGGTGAACTCCGCGCGGCTGCTCAGGGCGGCGTGCCCAGGACGGTGTGAGAGGCAGCCGGCGGGCTCCCTTCGCGCATAGTACGCTGCGCTCCGCTCATCGCCAACTCCTCGTTGGTTGCCAAGGGCGGCCGCGGGCTTGGCCTAACCGACGCCGGCCACCAGCATATCGAGCGGCTCGGAGATGGGCGGCTGCCGTCAGCGTTCGCTCGCCCTCCAGGAAACACGTAAGACGCACCCGACGGGGCCAAGCCAGAATCGCTGTCCCAGCACTCTTCTGAGGATGCGACCGGCACGGCGCCGCGGGGGTCACGAGTCGTGGTGAACGAGATCGCGGGAGGAGTTCCATGAGCAGTCCCGCCAGCCACCAGGTGGAACTCCAGTTCTTTTTCTCCAGGCATGTCACCCCCCGACTGCCCCATCGAGCGCTCTGCCGGCTGACCAGGGGCCGCGTCGGCGCACGGTTCCCCGGAGCGCGGCCTCGCGTGCCGCCGCTGAACGTCTCGGGCCGGCACTCCGGCAAGGCCCGGACGACGCCGCTCATGTACTTCGAGCTCGAGGCCCGTCTCGTCATGGCGGCCACCAACAGCGGCTACGACCGGGAGCCGCAGTGGTGCCGCAACCTGCGCGCGAACCCGGAGGCCGAGGTGCAAGTTCGGCCCACGAAGCGCGGCGTCAGGGCGCGCGAGGCGGATGGCGACGAGCGCCAGCGGCTCTGGGCGGCGATGACGCAGATGCATCCGCTCCTCACGCTCGTTGAGGCGCGGACGCAGCGCCGCATCCCGGTCTGGGTGCTGGAGCCGAAGCAGGACTGAGCTTTGTTGGTCTCGGCGGATGCCGCCGATCGGCGCGAGGGGCGCCGGTCTGCCTTCTTGAAGCTCGACCACGCTCCGTCCGCGTCCATCGCCGGTGGTCTCACCCGGCCACGGGTTCGTTACCCCGAGATCGCGGACGTTCGTCGAAGAGTGGACCTACCGGTTCCTGGCGGCTGCGCTCTCTGATGCCAAGGGCGGTGATTCGGTTGCTGAGTGAGGGTGATCGGTTCTCGCACCCCTTGAGGAGCCACGCTGGGCCGGCCCGCACCCCGCGCGGCGTACCGGGCCATTGAGCGTGGGACGTGGGTGACATCCGGCCGAGGCGGGCTGGTGGACGAGCGGAGCTGCGCCCCGTCGCTTCCGAGTCAACTGGTGGGAATCGGCTCGCCATTGAACACGATGCGCATCGGGCGATCGAGGACGTTGAGATCGGCGAGCGGGTCGTGGTCGTACACGAGGAAGTCGGCGGGCGCGCCGTCCTCGAGCCCGGGCAGGCCGAGGAACGCGCGCGCCGTCCAGCAGGCCGCACCCAGGGCCACGTCAGGCGGCAGACCGCCTGAGGCGAGATGCCGCACCTCAACCGCCACCCTGCCATGCGGGACGGAATCGGTCCCAGCCAACACGATCACGCCCGCGTGGTGCGCAGCGACCTGTACGGCGTTGGGGTGATGCTGTACGAGATGCTGACAGGGACTCCACCGTTCACCGGCGATAGCCAGCAGGAGGTGATCCTCAGGCACCTGCCGGAGGCACCGGACCTCTCGCGGGTGCCGGAGGAAGCCCGTCGAGTGGTGGGCTGGCTGCTGCAAGAGGACCCCGCCTGGCGGCCGAGTTGCTGGCGGTGCTGGACGGCAGCAGCAAGGTCCCGCGGAGAGCGCAACGACGGCCGGGAGGTCGGCGGAAGAGAACAGGCACGAACGCCGTGCTGCTCCTCCTGGTACTGGGCCTGCTCGGTTCGACGGCCTTCGCTTTGCTCCGAAGGAACGTGGCGGGCCTCGGCCTCCTTGCGCACATCGCTGCGCGGGAGACTGCGAGCGGCACGGCAACGCTGACCGCCACTCCCACCCCGCGCCCGCTCGTGCCGACGAAACCGAACGGAGTGCGTACGACGGTCATCGACTGGGCTGATATTCAACTGAGCTGGATCGACGCCGCTGCTGGGCGGGCTCGCTATGCGATCTACGAAGGCGACAGACCAGTAGCCACCGTGGAAGCCGGGACGATGTCCTACGTGGCCCGAAACCTCGATGCAGCCTCCTTTCATTGCTTTCGCCTCTATGTATACAGCGCGGCCGGGCGTTCCGATTGGTCAGACTCCGCGTGTGCCTTGACGCTCGGCTTGCCGCCGCCCTATGCGCCGAGCAATCTCCAGGCGACGGCAACGAATGACGGGGGCATCGCGGGAGGCGTCACGGACGCCGGAGCGGGTTAGTGCGGCGATGGGGCGGGGATGCCGACGCGCTGAGGCGCGCGCGGGCGGCACTGGAGCGGCTGGCGCCCGAGCAACGGCAGAGCCTGCTGCGGGAGTTCGCCGACGAGCGGACGGTGGACGGGGCGAGGCCGACCACACGACAAGCAGCGCCGGCCGGCGGCATGCCCGCGAGGAGCGTAGGGGGAGTTCGATGAGCCGTCAGATGGCAGCCCGTATCGCTGCCCACGTCCGCCACGCCCACAGCGATGGGCGCGAGGCCACCGCCGCGGCGCGCCCCACGTTTCTCGACCGATTCCTGCGCGAGGCCGACCCGGATGGCTCCCTGCCGCCCGCGGAGCGGAGCCGCCGGGCCGAGCACCTGCGACGGGCCTATTTCCTTCGGCTCGCTGCCAAGTCGGTCGCGGCGCGCGCACGGCGGAGCGGTCGCGCGCAACGACCGGCCGCCGCATAACGGTCGCTTGCGCTCAGAGACGGTCGCCGCGCGGTCGTCGGCGGTACTGGCGGCGTAGCGCTGCAACATGGGGCGCGAGTGCCAGCCTGCGAGGCGCATCAAGTCGCCCTCCGATCCGCCGTTGGCGAGCCAGTCGTGCGCGAAGGAGTGGCGGAGCTGGTGGGGGTGGACGTCGGGGAGCCCCGCCTGGCGCGCGCGGCGGCACAGCGCCTGGGCCGATGCCGGAGTCGGTGAGGCGCCCCTTGGGACCCAGCCAAAGCCAACGCAGGGCCGCGTACCGATGGCTGTGCCGGATGTGGAGGTAACGACCGAGCGCGCACGGTGCGTGTTCCGAGCGGAAGCAGGCGGATGCTGCGCCCCTTGCCGAGGACGCGCAGGAGCCCCTGGTCGAGGGCGGAGTCGCTGCGCTCGCCGTAGGCAGGGGTGTAGCGCAGCCCCGTGACCTCGTCTCGCCGTGCACCCGTGTCGATGAACACGCGCGGGAGCGCGGAATCGCGGCGCCCCCTCGAAGCGCTTGCCCTCGGCGGCCGCCAGGAGGGCGCGTCGCTGCTCCTCTCCCAACACTGGGGGTGGGTTCTCCGGCAGGCGGGGCGGCTTCATGCTGACCATGGGCGGCGTCCCGATCTCCCCTTCCCCCGCCACCCGGCGGAAGAACGCCTGCGAGCCTCGTAGCGGTTGCCGGCTTCCAGCGTTCCAGCAGGTGGGCGATGAAGGCTTCCACGTGCTCGCGGCGGAGCTGAGGCAGTCGTGAGGGCAGACCCTGGTCGACGAGGAAACGGGCGAACTGCTCGGCGGCCTCGGTGAAGGTCTGGATGGTGCGCGGGGAGCAGTTGGCGGCGCGCAGGTGGCGCACGAAGAAACGGATGTTGACCGCGAGGTCGGGCCTGGGAGGTAATAATAGAGGGAGGAGTCTGCACGCACGCCCGGGCCGACCGGTCACGAGCGTGCGGGCTCGATCCAGTCATCGGCTGTCACTCGCTTCGCAACCAGCGGGAGTAGCTCAGTTGGTAGAGCCCCTGCCTTCCAAGCAGGTTGTCGCGGGTTCGAGTCCCGTCTCCCGCTCCATCGTCCGCCCCCCGTTCCCGGCTTGACCCCGTGGGTATGATCAGAAGCACCACAGAGGCGGCCTCGTCCTGGCCCGGGAAGAGGGTCTACCATGACCACGGTTCGTACCCCACAGCAAGTCTTCCAGCACCACGGTGAAGCGCTCGTCGCCGCCAACCTCGACGAGATCGTCCGGGATTACGCGGACGATGCCATCTTGATCACGGCCGCCGGCGTGCGCCGCGGCAAGGGTGAGGTGCGCGCCGCCTTCGCAGAGCTGCTGGCGCAGCTCCCAGACGCGAGCTGGGACATCAAGACGACGATCTTCGCCGACGACATCCTCTACCTCGAGTGGGCGGCTGACTCGCGGGTCTACCGGGTCACGGACGGCGTCGACACGTTCGTGTTCGAGGACGGGCTGATCACGGCGCAGACGGTGCACCTCACACCGGTGCCGAAGTAGGGGCATAGCAGGCCGGTGCCGGTTCCCTTGCTATCGCCCGCGAGAGACCGCGGGACAGAGTTGGTGCGCGCCCGGGCAGGCGTACGCCGCTAGAACGTGCCCGCGAAGCTCGAAAGGTGGCCCGAGAGCCAGAATCCGATCGCCGTCAGCGCACCGACGCAGACGAGCGCCACCAGCATTACGACGAACGCGTACTCGACGAGTGACTGTCCCTCCTCGTCCCGAATGAGCTGGCCCGGCCCGCGGCGCGTGGACGTCGAGAGCAACATCGGTGGGTGCTCCTCCTCGTACCGCCTCGGGCACGCTATCGGTCGGACGTCGGGTCAGCATTAGTGCATTTGGAGGGGAAACTCGCAACTGGTCTCTTCTCCGTAGCCAAGGGGGCACGTCGCACTTCTAGCGGCGGGCGGCGCGGAGTGTGGCGAGCGAGATCAGCAGCCCAGCCGTGGAGATCAGGGCGAGCGGCCAGACGCGGCCGCCGCTGGTGAAGGGGAGCCACGAGCAGGTGATGCTGAACCCGCTCTTCAGGCGCCTTCGCGACCTGAACCGGGAGATCGCCCGTGCCGAGGAGCACTTCGGCATGACCCCTCTCGCACGCCTGCGGCTCGGCGTGACCTATCTCCGGGAGCAGGCCGCGAAGGAGGACCTCGATGCCAAGCGTGCGCGGCGGCAGCCTCATCGAATGGCATAGAGTCTCATGACCGAAGCGGGGCGTACGAGGAAGTGATGGGAACGGTTCCGTATCCGTACCGCTCAACCAGAAGCCCCACTTGTCTCTCTACCTGCTCCGGGCTTGCTCGTGGACCATACCCCAGGGCGCGAATGGGTAGTCCTCCACTCCCCGAGAAACGGGCGAACGGGATTACCAGACCCGCCCGGGAACGGAACTCCACGCCGATAGCCTCCGGGACCACGATGTTCCATTGGAGCGAAGCAAGTCTCCACTCGCGCTCTTCGGCGAACGCTGGGTGCTTGAAAGAACAAAGCATCGGGAGGAGTTCGTTCACCCAGAAATGCAACCTTGCCGGCTCTGCTCCCAGTTTCTCGAAAACCTCTCTCGTCCTGGCAAGTCCCTTCATAACACGATCCCGCTGGTGCGCAGGGTCATAGACCACCCGTAGAAGCTGGGTACGCATGACATTGGGCATCGTCAAAGACGGAAGCGCTGACGCTTCGAACCCTATTGAGAATCCCGAGCCTTCGCCATATGCTCGCCATTGGGATAAGAGGTCGCCGTCTTCACAGAAGCAGGCGAAGAACGGCAGAAGTAGCAGGTCGTGCGTGTGGCACAGATGCTCGCATTCCTCCAGGAAAGCCTCCCACGGCCTCTCTGCTAGACGGCCGCGCTCGCCAGTGACCGCCAGCGCCACGGTGTCAGCCGCGAAGGAAACCTCAGACGCATCGTTCATCGACTGAGCATGAGTGGCCCACACTTCGCCCGAAGAGAGGATCCCGATCAGCCCGTCTGCCGACGTGTAGTGGTAAAGCAGCGCTGGTGCCGAGCCGCGGTCATCAGGCAGGGGATCGACCTGCTGAAGCGCTCTCACCAGGGGGTCGTCCGCCGGAAGGCTCATCACCGCCATCGTAACAGCGCCGCACTCTCGCGGGTGATGGTAGGTTCGACGCATGGCCGCCCGTCGTTGGTACTCCTACGGCTCCCACGTGACCGCATGGATCGGGGGCGAGCTGCGTTCTGCCCTCTGGCGAGCACATCGGCCGGCCGTTCCGGCTCATGCCGTGGCAGAAGGACTGGATCAACGAGATCTACGCCTGCGACGCGAAGGGGAACCTCCGCTACCGCTGGAGCCTGCTCGGCATCCCGAAGAAGAACGGGAAGTGCACGATGATCGCCGCCGTGGCCCTCTACCACCTCATAGTCGGCCCCGACGAAGCTGACCCTTGGGCGGTATGCGCGGCGGCGTCGGACCGCCAGGCCGCCATCGTCTTCAACGCCGCGAAGCTGATGTGCGAGTTGCCGTCGGTGCCCGGGGAGGCCACGGACCGCTACGCCGGGAGGTCCGCCCAAGAGGACGGCCGGGACGTTTCGAGCGCGTCGCCGCTCCCGCGGGCAAGCTCGACGGCAAGAACATCTGCTTCCTCGTGGTTGATGAGCTCCACGAGTGGAACCTCGAGAACTGGGCGATCCTGACCAATGGCACCGTGGGCCGGCGCCGCGCGCAGTTCGTCTTCGACCCGGAGTTGTCGCTCTGCGGCGCCGTCGACGCCGCCACGCAGGAATTGACAGAAGCCGCGCGCTCCCTTGATCTCGCCGAAGACCTGCTCGACGGTCTGTTTGCGTTTCTTGTACAGTGCTCTGCCCTCGGCGGTCATGAGACACCGACGCATCTGATTGCGGTGCGGCTAGCGGTTGGTAAAGCGCTTCGGCGCTGGGTCGGCACCTGGCGGTCCGTCGCAGGCGGGCTGACCTGCCGTGAGATCCGCTGCTCGCGATGCCGATCCATGCCGCCGCGCGGCCGCGGGCGCGCTGCTGCACGGCTTGACCCTGCGCGGGCCGCGCCGCACGATGCCACCAGCGGGGACGGCGGGTTTGCGCCGACCCGACCGGGGGGTACGTCGGTGGCCGCCTACCAGAACGTCCTGTGGGAAGTGAGTCCGGACGGGATCGGCACCCTGACCATCAACCGTCCGGACCGCATGAACGCCCTCTCGCCTGAGACCATCGAGGAACTGCTCGACTGCCTCGCGCGGGCGCGCGATGACCGGACCACGCGCGTCGTCGTGCTGACCGGCGCCGGCAGCCGCGCGTTCTCCGCCGGCGCGGACCTCGGCCGCATGAGCGCCGACACCTCGAAGTTCCTGGAACACCTGGAGCGCGACCGCTTCGTCCGGCTCAATGAGGTGATTGCGCAGCTCGGCAAGATGGTGATCGCCAAGGTCCGCGGCTACGCGCTGGCTGGCGGGCTCGGGCTGATGGCCGCCTGCGACTTCGTCATCGCGGCCGATAGCGCCGTCTTCGCCACCCCGGAGATCGACGTCGGCATCTTCCCGATGATGATCACCGCCGTGCTCGCGCGCGGCCTGCCGCGCCGCCGGCTGCTTGACCTGCTGTTCACGGGACGGCGTGTCGGCGCGGCGGAGGCCGAAGCGATGGGGCTGATCACACGCGCGGTCCCCGAGGATCGGCTGGACGAGGAGGTCGCCGCGCTCGCGCGCACGCTCGCATCCAAGTCGCCCGCGGCGACGCGGCTGGGCAAAGACGCGTTCTACACGGCGCAAGACATGAGCTTTGGCGACGCGTTGCGCTACCTGCAGTCGCAGCTCTCTATCCTGCTGCTGTCGGAGGACGCGCAGGAGGGTCTGGCAGCGTTCCGCGAGAAGCGCGAACCGCGGTGGAAGGGGGTCTAGATGCTGGACCGGTACTATGAGGACTACCAGGTCGGGGAGCGCTTCGTCTCGCGCGGGCGCACCCTGACCGAGGCTGACATCGTCAACTTCGCCGGCGTGTCGGGCGATTGGTACCCCCTGCACGTCGACGTGGAGTACTCGAAGCGGAGCCAGTTCGGGCAGCGGATCGCTCACGGGATGCTGGTGCTCACCATCGCCTCGGGGCTGGTGCCGATCTCGCCCGACGTGTTCGTCGCGTTCTACGGGATCGACAACATCCGCTTCACGGCGCCCACTTTCATCGGCGACACGATCCACGTGGAGGTGGAGATCGTCGAGAAGCAGGACCGGGGGCCGGGCGGCGTGCTGACGTTCCGCCAGGAGGTCCGCAAGGCGGGCGGCGACCTCTGCGCGACCGGCGTGTGGAAGGTGCTGATGAAATCACGCGCCGTGGCCGAGGCTGAGGCCGCGCGCGGGTAGCCGCGGAGGCCGGGGGCACCATGTCCGTGATGAGCACGCGGCTCGACCCGCGCGCGGAGACGTACCAGCAGAACCGCGCGGCGACGCTCCGACTGCTGGAGCAGGTCGAGGCGCACCTGCGGCAGGCGCTCGGCGGTGGCGGTCCGCGCTACGTGGAGCGGCACCGCGAGCGCGGGCGGTTGCTGGTCCGGGAGCGGATCGACCTGCTGGTGGACCGTGACAGCCCGTTTCTGGAGCTGTCGCCGTTGGCGGCGGTGGGGACCGAGTACCACACCGGAGCCGCCATCGTCACCGGTATCGGCGTCGTCAACGGAGTGGAGTGCTTGATCAGCGGGAACGACCCCACCGTGCGTGGCGGCTCCACCAATCCGTACACGCTGCACAAGTCGCTGCGGGCGCAGGAGGTCGCCCGCCGCAACCGGCTGCCGCTCATCAACCTGACTGAGTCAGGCGGCGCGGACCTGCCGACCCAGGCGCAGATCTTCGTGCCCGGCGGCGCGACCTTCAAGAACCTGACGCAGCTTTCCGCCGCCGGCATCCCCACGATCACGTTGGTCTTCGGCAGCTCCACCGCCGGCGGGGCGTATGTGCCGGGGATGTCCGACTACTCCGTCATGGTCAAGAACCAGGCGCGCGTGTTTCTCGGCGGGCCGCCGTTGGTGAAGATGGCGATCGGCGAGGACGCGGACGAAGAGGAGCTGGGCGGTGCGGAGATGCACTCCCGCATCTCCGGCGTGTCCGACCACTTCGCCCGCGACGAGCGCGACGCGATCCGCATCGGCCGGGCGATTGTCGGCCACCTGAACTGGCGCAAGCTGGGTCCTTCGCCTTCGATGCCCGCCGACGAGCCGCGGTACGACCCTGCGGAGCTGCTGGGCGTGCCGTCGGCCGACCCACGCCAGCCCTTCGACGTGCGCGAGATCATCGCCCGCGTCGTGGATGGGTCGCGCTTCGAGGAGTTCAAGCCGCTCTATGGCCAGCAGCTCGTCACCGGCTGGGCTTCGATCCATGGCTACCCGGTGGGGGTCATCGGGAACAACGGCATCCTCTTCTCGGAGGAGTCGGAGAAGGCGGCCCAGTTCATCCAGCTCTGCAACCTGCACGACACGTCGATCGTGTTCCTGCAGAACATCACGGGCTACATGGTGGGCACGAAGGCGGAGCAGGGAGGCATCGTCAAGGATGGCGCGAAGATGATCAACGCGGTGTCCAACTCCACCGTGCCGCACTTCACGGTGATGGTCGGCGTGAGCTACGGCGCCGGCAACTACGGCATGGCCGGCCGCGCGTACGACCCGCGTTTCGTCTTCACCTGGCCGAACCACCGCATCGCCGTGATGGGCGGCAAGCAGCTCGCCGGGGTGATGTCGATCATCCAGCGGGTCGCCGCCCAGGCGCGCGGCGAGACCATCGACGAGGAGAAGGAGGCCGCGGCGCGCCGCGCGCTCGAGGAGCAGATCGAGAGCGAGGCGGGGGCCCTCTACGCCACCGCCCGGCTCTGGGACGATGGCATCATCGACCCGCGCGACACGCGCACCGTGCTGGGCATCGCGATCTCGGCCGCGCACAACAACATCGTCCAGGGCGCGCGCCACTACGGCGTCTTCCGGATGTGACGGCGATGGACGAGCAGGGCACCCCACGGCCGATCCGGCGGCTGCTCATCGCCAACCGCGGCGAGATCGCGCGCCGCATCACGCGCACCGCCCGCGAGATGGGCATCGCGACCATCGCCGTGTACGCCGAACCGGATCGCGAGGCGCCGTTCGTGGCCGAGGCAGACGTGGCCGTCCCGCTGGCTGGGAGCGCGAGCAGCGAGACCTACCTGGACATCGGCCGGATGGTCGAGGCCGCTCGACTCGCGGGCGCGGACGCCGTCCACCCGGGCTACGGCTTCCTCGCCGAGAACGCGGCCTTCGCGCAGGCGTGCGTCGACGCGGGGCTCGTCTTCGTCGGCCCGCCGCCGGCGGCGATCCGCGCCATGGGCTCGAAAGTCGAGGCGAAGCGGCTGATGCGAGGGGCGGGCGTCCCGGTGCTGCCGCACGTGGAAGCATCGGGCCTGACCGAAACGCAGCTCGTCCACGCCGCCGGGCAGGAGGGGTTCCCGCTCCTGGTGAAGGCGTCGGCCGGCGGCGGCGGCAAGGGCATGCACATCGTTCGAGACGCGCGCGAGCTGGTGGAGGCGGTGCGGTCCGGCGAGCGCGAGGCGCTCAGCGCCTTTGGCGATGGCGCCGTCTTCCTCGAGCGCTACCTGGAGCGGGCGCGGCACATCGAGGTCCAGGTCTTCGCCGACCATCACGGCAACGTCTGCCACCTGTTCGAGCGCGAGTGCTCTGTCCAGCGCCGCCATCAGAAAGTGATCGAGGAGTCGCCTTCCCCGGTCGTCGACCCGGACCTGCGCGAGCGCATGGCGGCTGCCGCCGTGGCCGCGGCGCGCGCCATCGGCTACACCAACGCGGGGACGGTCGAGTTCCTTTACTGGAACGGCGAGTTCTTCTTCCTGGAGATGAACACCCGTCTCCAGGTGGAGCACCCCGTGACCGAGGCGGTGACCGGGCTCGACCTGGTCCGGCTGCAGCTCCTGGTGGCGCGGGGCGAGCGCTTGCCATTCTACGAGGGGGAGGTGACTCAGGAAGGGCACGCCATCGAAGCGCGGCTCTATGCCGAGGACCCGGCGGCCGGCTTCCTGCCCTCCACCGGCACGCTGCTGCGCTACGGGCACGCCGCCGTGCCCGGAGTGCGGGTCGACGACGGCGTCGTGGCCGGATACGAGGTCAGCGCCTACTTCGATCCGATGCTGGCGAAGCTGATCGTTCATGCGCCGACGCGCGAGGAGGCGGCGGCCCGGCTGGCGGCCGCGCTCTCCGGGATGCGGATCCACGGCGTGCGCACCAACCGCGACCTGCTGGTGCGCGTCCTGCGTCACCCGGAGTTTCTCGCGGGCGAGGTCGACACGGAGCTCATCGAGCGCCATCCGGAACTGCTGGAGCCGCTGGTCGATGCGCAGACGCGGCGCGTCTATGCCGTCGCGGCCGCCCTGGCCGGCGAGCGTGAGCGGCGGGCGACCGCCCGGGTCCTGCGGACAATCCCTTCCGGCTGGCGCAACGTCCGCAGCCAGCTCCACCAGACCGCGCTCGAAGCGGAGGGAGAGCGCATTCGGGTGGCGTACGCCTTCGACCGGGCCGGGACGGAGTTGCGGCTGGACGGCGAGTCGCACGAGCTGCGCATCGTGGCCGCGAATCCGGAGCGGATGGCGTTCGAGCTGGACGGCCTGCGGCACACGCTGGACGTGCACCACGCTGGCGACGTGTACTACGTGAACGGGCCGGCCGGGCAGGTGGACTTCCGGGAGCTGCCCCGCTTCGCCGAGACCGACGAGCTCGAGGCGGCGGGGAGCTGCACGGCGCCCGTGCCCGGGCTGGTGGTGGCGGTGCGCGTGCAGGAGGGCGAGCGGGTGAGCAAAGGCCAGAAGCTCGCCGTGCTCGAGGCGATGAAGATGGAGCTGCCGGTCGAGGCGCCGCATGACGGGGTGGTCGTGCGCGTCGCCGTATCGGCGGGCGAGCAGGTCGCCGCCGGCCAGGTGCTGGTCATGCTCGACGGTCAGCCCGCAGGGGACGGGCAGGCGGACAGCTAAGCGCGCGACGGTCTGGGCGGCAGAGCGACGGCCGAGCGGCCTTTCGAGCTAAACAGCGTCAGCACGTCCACGGTCTCGATCTCGCCGGCCAGGTCGCCGAGGCGGTGGAGCACGGCGATCAGGCGCGCCGTTGCGAACGGCGAGGGGGTCTTCTTCTGCCCGAACGAGAAGCGCTCGAAGCCTCGGTAGCAGGAACGGGGGGTGACGCAACCGTCGGGGTTGAAGTTGTAGGCGACCAGACAGGCGGCCAGCTCCGCCATGGCAGTCCGGTCGGCGGGCTGAGCGGCCGGCTCACGCCATAGCTCCGGGTAACGGCTTAACGTGTCGAGCACCCAGTGGACGTCGTACCAGAACATCGGCCACTTGGCCGTCTTGAACCGCATGCCGTGGCCGAACAGATAGGGCTTCTCCGCACCTCGTGCGCTCCATGCCCGCAGCGAGACGCGCGCGGCCTCGAACAGGCCGTGCGGCTGGCCGGCCGCGGGGAGGCGGGCGAAGGTGCGGAGCGCTTCGAGCGTGACCTGCGGGCAGAAATCCGACTTGCGGCCCGGGCCGCGAAACCCGGAGACGGAGTGCGGCACGCACGGCCAGGCGCGCCCCTGGGACGTGTCGCCCAGGTCGGCGGCCATCCGCTGCAACGCCGCGACGGTTCGAGGGTCGTCCGTCCGGCCGTAGCGAACCAGGGCCTCGGTGACGGCGTGGGTATCGCACAGCAGCGCACCCCAGGCGGCCTCAGGCGAGGCCCGGCTCCGGCCGAAGGAGGCGAAGCGACCGTTCGGCTCCTGGTGGTCGAGCATCGAGTCGAGCAGGCGCTCGATCCGCGGGTCGTCGCCCGCCTGCAGACCCAAGTCCGCAAGCAGGTGGAGCAGGTTGGGCGCGAAGGCCGGGCTGGCGTGGCCGGAGAGCTGCGTGTCGGCCTCCCAGTCGGGGAGTTGCTCGATGAGCGCGCGCACGCCTGGGTCCTGCCGGACCTCGGCGTGCGCGGCCCGGACTTCGGGGTCGTCTGGCGGGCGGTCGAGGATCTCGGTCAAAGCAATCCAGCGCGCGGCCGGCTCGTTCGAAGTGAGCAGCCACGGGCGGGGGTCGCCGCCCAGCAGGCGGAGCCAGTCCTCGCTCGGCAGGTGGAGCCCTTCGCTCACCGCCGCTTCCTCCGTTCAGCCCGTCACCGTGCCGCCGCGGCCGGTGCGGCCGCTATGCCGGCTGTTGTCGGTACTTCGCCAGGTTCCCGCCGTGCAGCAGCTTGCTGGCCAGCGGGTGGGCGACGATCTCCTCGGCCAGCGCCGCGCACCCCAACATGCGGTCCAGGTCCACGCCTGTCTCGATGCCCATCTCGTGGCAGAGGAAGACGACCTCCTCCGTGGCCACGTTGCCGGCGGCGCCCTTGTGCCCCGCGAACGGACAGCCGCCCAGGCCACCAACCGACGCATCGAGCGTGTCGATCCCCATCCCCAGCGCGGCCAGGACGTTGGCAATCCCCAGCCCGCGCGTGTCGTGGAAGTGGAGCGTCAGCCTCAGGTCGGGCCAGCGGTCGCGGATCGCGCCGAGCAGCCGCTGTACCTGCGCCGGGTTCGCCCAGCCCATCGTGTCGCCGAGCATCAGCTCGTTGAGGGCGACACCGCCCTGCCGGCACGCCTCCACCTGCGCCGCGATGCGCGCCAGGACGTCCTCCTGCGGGACCTCGCCCTGGAAGTTGCAGCCAAAGGCGGCCATCACTGCGCCATGGACCGGCAGCCCGAGCTCGCGGTAGCGCGTCACGAGCGAGGGGTACTCGGCCTCGATCTCGTCGATGCTTCGGTTCTGGTTGCTGCGCGCGAAAGGGTCGCTGGCCGCAACCGCCAGCACCCCCGGGCAGTGCAGACGGCCCGTCGCCAGCGCCCGCTCGAGCCCCTTCAGGTTGAGGTAGGTGGCCACGTAGGTGACGCTGGGACGGCGCGTGATCCGGGCCGTCAGATCCTCGGCGTCGGCCATCTGCGGCACCCACTTTGGGCTCACGAACGAGGTGACGTTGAGGTAACGGACGCCGGTCTCCGAGAGCGCGTCGATCAGCCGCACCTTTTCCTCGGTGGGGATGAGCGGCTCGATCTGGAATCCTTCTCGTGGCCCCTCCTCGCGGATGGTGACGGAGCGTGGCACGTCCAATGCTGGTTCCCTTCCGGCCGCCTGTCCTCGCGGAGCCTGCCCCCGCGCAGGCGGGGGGACGGGCTGCGCGGGCGCGCGGCCTCAACCTGGGTGCTCTCGCGGCCCATTATCCGGCGCGCGCCCGCGCGCCGCGACGCGCCCGCGGCATCAGGCGGACAGTGGCCGCCAGTCCCGCTCGTCGATGCCCGTCAGCCGCACGCCGAGCCCCGGTCCGGCCGGTGGGGACAGCCGCGGCGCGTCCTCGTCCGACCACGGCGCGACCAGCACGCGCTCGAGCAGCCCGCCGGTGGCCAGCCCGTGTGCCGGGCCGGAGCGCGGCAGGGCCGCCGCCAGGTGCAGCGCCGCGGCCAGCGCGGGCCCGGCCTCGAATGCCGTGGTGACGATGCACGGTGCGCCGGTCTCCCGAGCCGCGGCGGCGACCTGGAGGGCGGCCGTGGGTCCACCGAGCCGCGATAGCTTGAGCACCAGCACGTCGGCCGCGCCGAGCGCCAGGATCTCGCGCGCCCGCGCCTCGCCCGTCACCGCCTCGTCCGCCGCCAGGGGGATCGGCGAGACGCGCCGCAGCTCGGCCATGGCAGGCAGGTCGTCGGGCGGCAGGGGTTGCTCGACCAGCTCGATGTCATAACGTGCCAGCCGGACGAGCGCCGCCGCCGCGACGTCGCGCGTCCAGGCGCCGTTGGCGTCGAGCCGCAGGAGGACGCCGCCGCCCACCGCCTCCCGCACCACGCGGACCCGCGTTTCATCGTCCGTTGGGTCGCCGGCGCCGGCCTTGAGCTTCAGTGAGGTGAAGCCCGCGTTGGCCGCGGCGCGCGCCCGCTCGGCGGCCTCGGCCGTTTCAGCCGCGTCCACAATGGCGTTGACGTGGACGGGCAGCGCGACGTCGTCGGCCCAGGCCGCCGCCAGCGGCATGCGTGCTGCTGACGCCGTCATGTCCCACCAGGCCGTGTCGACGGCGCAGGCG
>JAJYLG010000184.1 GCA_021787985.1 Chloroflexota bacterium | reverse complement strand
CCCGTGCGTGGCCGTGCTGCGCGACGTAGCGGCGCAGCGCGGCGAGCGCCCGTGCCTCGGAGCGGGCACGCGGGTCCCACGACCAGCCGGGGAGCGCCTCGAGCGCGGCGACATGGCCCCCGTCGAGCCGGCCCCGTCGATACGTCACGCGCAGCGCGAAGCTCGTGCGGGTGGCCCAGGTAGCCTTGGGCCCAGCTGTGGTGCAGGCCGGCACTGCGCCGTGCGCCACCACGTAGTCCCGCAGGTGCTCGACGCGGCGCCCGGCCGCGTCGCCGACGGGAAGGGTGGGGATGGTGTCGCCGTGGTCGCCGGTGATGTTCATGTGATGTGCTCCTGACCTCGCTCCGGGGACCGCGCTTCGGCCCCTCTGTCCGTATCAACACAGGGCGAGAGCCGTTCGTCCGGCGCTGTCACGGGAAGGCGGTGCGGGCGAGCACCGGGATCCGCCGTGGGCGGCTGGCGACGCCTCGCGCGGTTCGCGCAGGGGCGCTCGAGCTGCTCGGCTTCCCGTGGTCCGCGGCGGATGCGGCCTTCGCCCGGCAGAGGCCGGCCGTCCGCGCCGCCTTGGCCGCCGACACGCTCTCGCATCGCGCCAAGGCGACTCGCCTGGGGATCGGTCACGCGACTCTCGGGACGCCGTACGGGCGAGACCTGAAAGCTGGGTGTGAATCGAGAGATCGGCTGAAATCCGTGCCAGCGAAGCTGGCACAGCCTGCGAGCACGATCTAGTGATGAGTCGAGGAAGACCGCTGGACCAGGCGATCAACGGGCCGACTGCCCGTCCGGACACCGCGCGCATGCAGCGCTGGACGCCCACCCTGAGTGCCCGGACGGTCACCACGAACGCCCGCCCTGCGCTGGCGACCGGCAGGCGTACGCGCACGACCCTGGTCACGACCGATGCCGCCCAAGCCGCGTAAGCGGGCGACTCGGAAGATCGCCGCGCCCGGCACCAAACGCGCGCCCTGGGCGGGCCCGGCGAAGAAGGCAGCCAGCAGCCGGCGCAGGGCCGCTGGTGCGGCCACGCGCGGGACCGGCAAGGCTATCGTTGCAACGAAGAGAAGGAGGACGACCGTGGCGAGGACCCGAGTCTTCATCAGTTTTGACTACGACCACGACCAGGACCTGAAGAACCTGCTCGTGGGCCAGGCCAAGAACCCGGACTCGCCCTTCGAGATCGCCGACTGGTCGGTGAAGGAGGCCTCGGGCGACTGGAAGGAGGACGCCCGACGGCGCATCCTCCGGGCCGAGCAGGTCGCGGTGATCTGCGGCGAACACGCCGATACAGCGACCGGTGTAAACATCGAGATACGCCTTGCCCGCGCCGAGAAGAAGCCCTACTTCCTACTCGCAGGCCGCGCCGAGGGCAAAAACAGGAAGCCGACCGCCGCTCTCCCCAGCGACAGGATGTACAAGTGGACATGGGCGAACCTGAAGACACTGATCGCGGGCGGCCGGTAGCGCCTCCGGCGACCTCGCCATCGGCCGAGCGAGCTGAGCGACTGGAGCTGTACAAGCTCGCGGTCGAGATGGCCGACCGCGTATCTGCCCGCCGGGGCTCGGCCAACGCCTTCTTCCTGACCCTGAACACCGCCCTGGTCGGCCTGACGGGCCTGTCGGCCGCGTCGTCACCAGAGGCTGCGCTGGTGACCGTGCGGGGTGTCACCGTGCCGCTCCTGGCGCTGACCGGTCTGGTGCTCGCCGCTGCGTGGTGGCTGCTGTTGCGCAGCTACCGCGACCTCAACGAAGCCAAATTCAAGGTGATCAACGAGATCGAGGCCGGCTTCTCCGTCCACCCATTCGCCGACGAGTGGAAGTCGCTCAAGAAGGACCCTGTGAAGCCCTGGCGGCAGCGCTACGCCGAGCTGGCCACCGTGGAACAGGTGGTCCCCGCCGCCTTCGCCGTGCTCTACCTCGTCCTCGGGGCCCACGCGTGGTGGCCATGAGCTACGTCGCGGAGGTGGCGGCGGCCATCCGTGCCGAGTTGCCAGCGGATCTGGTGCCCGATGAGGACACGGAGCCACTCTTCCTGCTGTATGCGCTGCTGGCGCTCGTGAAGGGCGTCGGCGTGACGAGCGAAGATGTCCACGACGCTTGGGCGGCCTGGATGACCTGGCGCGGTGAAGCGCACGAGTCGCTGGTGCCCTTCGCGCGCCTGTCGGTGGCCACGAGAGCGGAGGACGACCCCTTCGTAGTGGCGATCAGGCGTGTCGCGGCTCGTCAGGAAGAGGCCCGATCTTGAATGTGGCGAGTGCGATTCCCCGAAGGACCGCGCCAAAGGGGGGTCGCCTGAACCGCCCGGAATCGTGCGTGGCTGGGCCTCCCTCCTGAGGGCGGCGAAATCATCTCCTTTGGCGCGCTGGCCCGCTCCCTCGTCCGACGAGGTTCCACCCAGGAGTATGCGGCCGGCCTGGTGCTGCCCGTGGTTGGCGTGCGACCCGGCCCGGCGCCACGCAGTGGGCGCCTGCCACGTGATCCGTCCGAGGCAACCCCCTTACGGACGGCCGACCCCAAGCGGCTCACCCTCGATGAGGCGGAGCAGGTCGATCGTCGTGGCGAGGTGGCGATTGAAGATGCGCCGCGCCACGTCGAGGAGCGTGAACAGGTCCGGGTCGGCGACC
>JAJYLG010000183.1 GCA_021787985.1 Chloroflexota bacterium | reverse complement strand
GAGAGTGCCCAGCACGATCGCGATGGACAGTAGAATCGAGTTGCCTTGGCTCGATCGGTTCTTGCGGGCGAGGATGTAGACCAGCGCCACAAACGCGAGTCCGAACCCGAGCGCCCCGAAAGCCCCGTAGCTGACCATGAATCGCTCCCCTGTCGGCTGCCGGCGGACCAGTTGCCGCCTAACGAATCGCGCCTCAGCGGCGGGCGAGGCGGTTGACCCGCCAGCCGCACAACGCCTGCACTACCTCAATTCACTCACCAGCCACACAACACCTGAGCTCCAAGCGCCCGCCCGCTGCAGGCGCTGGTTAGGCGGCGGCGCTATCGGGGCGCCTCCACGGGTGTAGGGGTCTTCCTGCCTTCGACACACGAGAGAATTGGCGCTGGCCAAGTCATGGCTGAGAATACCCGCTGCCGAACTCCCCGCTGAAACGTACGCATCTGCATTCCCATGAACTGTGAGAAACCCTGCGAGCCGGGCTTGGGCTCCTCCACCCAGCCATCGCGCAGCGAGTCTTCCACGAGGCTCGCCAGCGCGGCGTCAAGCTGGGGAACCTGTTCCCATGCAAGCACGACGTGGTCCGGAGTCTCCGTCACGGTCACGATGCAATCCGCCAAAAAGGGGGCGGCAGTCGGGTACTCTGGCGGACGGGACGCGCTCGCGCGAAAGCGTCGGAGAAGCACCGAGGGGACTCCATCCCCTGGAACGGCTTCGATCTGGCCGCTTATAGACGAGGTCACGTCCTTGCGGTAGCGGAGGACGCCACCTTCGGCCAGCGGCACCTCCGTCACAGGTTCGCTGGACGCCAGGCCGGTGCGAAGCAGCGCTGAGATCTCCTTAGGATGCGCCGTCGACATGGGACCCTCCCGAGTTCGAGTTACCCTCGCACTGCGGACCTGGGGCACCGGCGGCCTTCGGAGCGCTGCCGGCGCCTAACGAATTGCGCCTCAGCGGCGGGCGCCTGAGCCCGCCAAGCGCACAACGCCTGCACTGCCCCAGGCCAAACCGCCCCCCGATACCAACCTGAACAGCCCGCCGCTGCAGGCGCTGGTTAGGCGGCGGCTGCGACCCCGGCTACGGTGCTCCTGCCGGAAACTGGCCGCCAATCAAGGCTCCCAGCGCGACGCCGAGACCGCCAGCCAGCACAAAGGCGCCGAGGGTCGGCCAAATGGGGGCGCGGCAGGGGTTTTCGTCGTGACACAGACCCCATGCTGCGCCCGCGCCTACCACGCCGAAGACTGAGCCACCCACGATGGCGCCGACCTTCCAGTGGGTCCGGGGAATTGCAGCTGAGTCAGCGAGGCGAACGGGCGCAGCGCCCGTGGGCCAGGTCAGCCCGGCGCGGACGGGGACGACCGACATCCGTGAAGACGGCGACAGCTTAACTGGCGTGGGGCGAGGCCAACTCATCGCGGGCGGGCCTTGCGCAACAACCGGCTCGACCGACGCCACCAGAAGCGCGACGATCGCTATGAAGGCCTTCCCGGTCAACGGATGCCTCCTCTGCAATGAGCCGCCGCCTAACGAATCGCGCCTCAGCGGCCGGCGACCCCCGGCCAGGCGCACAACACCCGCACTACCTCAGGTCAACTCGCCAGCCACACAGCGCCTGAACTCCACGCGCCGGCCCGCTGCAGGCGCTTGTTAGGCGGCGGTCAGCACGTCACGGCGCGGCCGGTGGACACTGCGGTCGCGGAAGCGCGGACACATGCGCGGCCAATGGAGCGATCTGCGCGCTGAATGGGACGAGCGAGTTTAGGTCGCCGTAAGGGTGGAGCCGCTCCGCGGTTTTCAGGCCGATGATGGGGCCGTCTTCAAACCAGTCGAGAGGGCGAACCGGCGCTGTGAGCAACATCTCGACGTGGTGGTAGTAGATAGTCCACCTTCCGTCCGCGTTGACGGCGCGGTACTCCTTGAACCTCCACCTGTACGGCGGCTTGATCGGGATTGGCTGTCCATCGCGCCAGACAACCGGCGGCCCCCAGAACAGCCCCTGCGCCTCGTCCTCTTCGGAGATCCCGCCAATGTCGCCGAACCGAATCCAGACAGAAAGAGTGTCGCCCAGTCGCTTGGCGGCGCAGGGGACGGGGGCCACGGCAATGTCGGCCCACATGAACTGATAAGCATCTTCGGGCACATCGAGCGCTTTCGCGGAGTCTGAGAGGTGTTCATCGTAACCTGCTGGCCAAAACCAGCCGGCGAGTTCGGCACGAACGTACCGGAACAAGAGGACGCACCCCGCGCGCTCACCTTGTGTGCGCGTTCGGATCGGACAGTACTTCGTGCGTTCGCCCGGCGAACCGCCTTCGGGAGCGATCGCCATCGTGTCAACAATGGCAAGGGTGCTTGTATCAACAACAGTTCCGAGCGCCTGCGTCTGCGGCACGGTTGGACGGGGCGCCCTTGCCGTCGGTTGGGCCCTGGTCACGAGTTGCGGCGGCTGCTCACGACCGCAGGCCGCCAGGGCGGCAAGGAGACAGAGGCACAGAACTGATCGCATACGCCACGACCCCTTTCCGCCGCCTAACGAATTGCGCCTCAGCGGCGGGCGCCTGAGCCCGCCAAGCGCACAACGCCTGCACTGCCCCAGGCCAAACCGCCCCCCGATACCAACCTGAACAG
>JAJYLG010000075.1 GCA_021787985.1 Chloroflexota bacterium | reverse complement strand
CCGGGCGGGAACAGGAGGTGCGCGCCGTGCCCACGTTGACGGGCTCACCCGGGCCGCCGGCGGACCGAGCTGGGCCTGCCGCGCCTGCCCCCGCGGAGGCGGGGGGCGGCGGAGCGGGAGGGCCGCTGACCCTTGGTCTGTTCGCCGCCATGGCGCTGGCGATCGCGGGCGCCGGCGGCTTGGCCGCGTGGAGGCGGACGCGTGCCCGGCGGTAGCCGGCCGGCGGAGGCGGCGCGCCTGGCGGCGCTCGTGGTGGCGAACCTGCTGGGCGCGGCCGCGTTCCTCTATCCGATGATCCTGCCGATCGGGCGTCGCGAGGGTGAGGCGGCGGCGCATGCGCAGGACGCGCCGGTCATCTTCGCCTTGCTCATGCCGCTGATGCTGGTGGTCATCCTGGCCGAGATGACCATGCGCCGCTCGGACAGCCGCACGGTCGCCGCGCTGGGCACGCTGGCCGCGGTAGCCGCCGCGCTGCGCATCCCGACGCTGCCGGCCGGGGGCACGGCATTCTTCCTCCCCGTCATGATCGGCGGCTACGTCTTCGGCGCGAGCTTCGGGTTCCTGCTCGGCGCGATCGCGCTGTTCGTCTCGGCCATCGTGACCGGCGGCGTCGGCCCGTGGATGCCGTTCCAGATGTTCACGACGGCGTGGGTGGGCGCGGGCTTCGGGCTGCTGGGGCTGGGGCGCCGGCGGTTCGGACGCCACCCGCGGCTGGAGGTGGCCGTGCTGGCCGCCGTCGGCCTGGCGGGCGGCATCGCCTACGGCGCGGTGATGAACCTCTGGTTCTGGCCGTACGCTATCTCGGGCTCTTCCATCTCATGGGAGCCGGGCCTCAGCTTGACGCACACGCTGGTGCGGTACTGGCGCTTCTACCTGCTGACCTCGCTGGGGTACGACCTGATGCGCGGGCTGACGAACGCGCTCCTGCTGGCGATGTTCGCCGGCCCGCTTGTTTTCGCCCTGGGACGATTCCGCGCGCGACGCTGGCAGGCCCCCGCCAGTGCGCGGGGGCAGGCGGCGAGACCGCCGACCGCGACGGGAGAAGCACTTCATGCCGGATAACCGAGAGTCACGCCACGGTCTCCTGATGGTCAACACGGGAAACGGGAAGGGCAAGACCACCGCCGCCCTGGGGGTGATGTTGCGCGCCTGGGGACGGGGCTGGAAGGTGACCATGCTCCAGTTCATCAAGACCACCACCAGCAACTACGGCGAGCACCGCGCGGCCCAGAAGCTGGGGATCGAGATCGTCCCGCTGGGGGACGGTTTCACCTGGCTGTCGAAAGACATCGAGCAGGACCGTGCCCACGCGCGCGAGGCCTGGGATCTGGCCAAGGAGAAGATGTACTCCGGCGAGTACGACCTGGTGGTGCTGGACGAGCTGACCTACCCGCTGATCTACGATTGGCTGCCGCTGCACGAGGTGCTCGACGCGCTCTCGAAACGGCCGTCGTGGCTGCACGTGATCGTCACCGGCCGGGACGCGCCGCCGGCGCTGATGGAGGCCGCGGACATGGTGACGGAGATGCAGGAGGTCAAGCACCCGTTCCAGAAGGGGATCAAGGCGCAGCCCGGCATCGAGTTCTGAGAGTGGAGCGAGGGGAACGGCCCGGGGCGCTGCCGCTCGGGTGCGCGCTGGAGGCGGGAGACGGCCGGCTGACGCTCCGCTTTCCGGCCCCGTGGCGGGCGCTGGCGAGCACCGTGCTGGGCGGTGGATACGGACGCCGGCGCGGCGCGGTCTGGCTTCGTGTTCCGCTGGACTACGCGGTGAGCGACGCCGGAGCCGACGCGCGTGCGCGCCTGCGGGCCGGGGTCGGTTGCCTGCCCGGCGGGCAGACCGGCGGTCCGTGGGCCGCATTTCTCACCGCCGTGGACCTGCGAGGGGTGGCGTGGTGCGCCGGCGGGCCGGACGGCAGGCGTGTGCTGGCCGTGGCGACGGCGGGGGCGGGTAACGCGTCGACGGCCGGGCTGACGGTGCCTCCCGCCGCGGAAGGACCGAGCGCGGGGACCGTGTGCGTCGCCGCGGTGGTGGAGACGTCGCTCTCGGCGGCGGGGCTGGCGAACGCCTTCCAGACGCTGACCGAGGCGCGCGTGCGCGCCTTTCTGGATGTGGGGGTCCGTACCCGGGATGGCGCACCCGCCTTCGGCACGTCGACCGACGCGGCCGTGGTCGCCAGCGTGGGCGTCGGTCGGCAGACGCACTACGCGGGCAGCGCCACCCAGATCGGCTACTGGCTGGCGCGCTGCGTCCACGATGCGGTCTTGCTCGCGCTGGCGCGCAACGCGCGCCGCTGCCGGGGTATCCGCGGGACCGGCGGCGGTGACGCTGCCGGGATCTCCGCTCACCCGTTGCGAGTCTCGGTGTCGCCATGCGGGGGGTGATCGTCGCCGGAACTCACTCCGGCGTCGGCAAGACCACGGTCGCCGCCGGCCTCTGCGCGCTGCTGCGCCGCAAGGGGCTGCGCGTCGCGCCGTTCAAGTGTGGTCCGGACTACATCGATCCCACCCATCTGTCCGCGGCCGCCGGTGAGCCGTGCGCCTCGCTTGACACGTGGCTGCTGCCGCGCGATACGGCTCGCTTCCTCTACGCGCGCCGCGCGGCGTGGGCCGACGTGGCCGTGGTCGAGGGCGTGATGGGGATGTACGACGGCGCGGACCCGCGCTTTAACGACGGCAGCACGGCCGACGTGGCGCGGCTCCTGGGCCTGCCCGTGCTGCTCGTCGTGGACGTCTCGGGCACGGCGCGCTCGGTGGCGGCGACCGTGCTCGGGTTCCGCGAGTTCGCCCGCGAGCTGCCGTTGGCCGGCGTGGTGCTGCAGCGCGTGGGGAGTGACCGCCACGCGGCGCTGTGCGCCGCGGCGCTGGAAGAGATCGGCACGCCGGTGGTCGGCTGGCTGCCCGCGGACCCGCGCATGACGCTGCCGTCCCGCCACCTCGGGCTGGTGCCGGAGGTCGAGCTGGGCCGCGGAGGCAACGTCGCGGATGCGGCTGCTGACCACCTGGAGCGCACGCTGGACCCGGACGCGCTGCTGTCGCGGCTGCCCGAGACGCCCAGCGTGGCGTCGCCGCCGGGCCTGCTGCCGGACGGCCCTCCGCCCCAGGGCGCACGGGTGGCCGTCGCTCAGGACCGCGCGTTCTCCTTCGCCTATCCGGACAGCCTCTGGCTGCTGGGCGAGTGGGGCGCGGAGGTCGTGCCGTTCAGCCCGCTCGCGGACGCGGCCCCGCCGGCGGCGGACGCGTACTACCTGCCGGGAGGCTTCCCTGAGGAGCACGCCGCCGAGCTGGCCGCCAACACACCGATGCTGGATTCGCTGCGCGCCGCCGTGACGGACGGCGCGCTGCTCTATGCCGAGTGCGGCGGGCTCATGTACGCCGGCCGCTGGTTGGAGGACCGTCGCGGGGCGCGGCACGCGCTGCTCGGGCTGGCGCCGCTTGCCACATCGATGGCCGAGATGCGGCTGCACCTCGGCTATCGCGAGCTGACGGCGCGTCAGAGCTCGCCGCTCTGGCCGATGGGTGCGCGGGTGCGGGGGCATGAGTTCCACCGCTCGAGCCTCGCTCAGGAGCCGCCGCGGGTGCGCGCGGCGTACGCCCTGGCCGCCGGCCGCGCCGAGGGCTGGACGAACGGTCGTGTGCTGGCGAGCTACGTACACGTGCACCTCTGTGGCCATCCCGAAGCCGCCCAACGCTTCGTCGAGCAGGCCGCGGCCGCCCGCGCGTGGCGTGATTCTGGAGCGGGAGCAAGAAGGAGGTTGATGTGAACGAGTCAACATGGCTGGCGGAGCTGATCGCCCGTGCTCGGCCGGTGGATGAGGCAGCCCGCGCGGCGGCGCTGGTGCGTCACGACCGGCTGACGAAGCCGCCCGGCAGTCTGGGGCGGCTGGAGGAGCTGGGCGCGTGGCTCGCCGCGGTCCAGGGGCGGGTGCCGCCGTCGCTTGGCGGCGCGGCGGTGGTGGTCGCCGCGGCCGATCACGGGGTCGCGGCGGCGGGTGTCTCCGCCTATCCGCAGGAGGTCACCCAGCAGATGGTGCTCAACTTCGCGCGCGGCGGCGCGGCCGTGTGCGCGATGGCGCGCGCGGCTGGCGCGCGGCTGGTGGTCGTCGACGCGGGCGTCCGTGGCGGGCCGCTGCGCCTGCCCGGCGTGCGCGACGCCTGGGCGGGTGACGGCACGGCGGACTTCCGCCGCGGCCCGGCGATGACGGAGGAGCAGCTCCGCGCTTGTCTGGCGGCCGGAGCCGGGATCGCCCTGGATCTGGCCGCGGCGGGGGCGGATGTCTTCATTCCCGGCGAGATGGGGATCGGCAACACGACCGCCGCGGCCGCCGTCACCAGCGCGGCCACCGGCGCCTCGCCCGATCTGACCGTCGGACGCGGCACCGGCGTGTCCGACGAACGGCTGGCCGTAAAGCGAGCCGCGGTGGAGCAGGCGCTGGCCGTGAACGCGGTGCGGCCGGACGACGGGCAGGAGATCCTGCGGCGGCTGGGCGGTTTCGAGCTGGCGGTGCTGGCCGGCGTGATGCTGGGCGCCGCGGCGGAGCGGCGGGCGGTCGTCCTGGACGGCTACATCTCGACCGCGGCGGCCCTGGCGGCGGTGCGCATCGCGCCGGCGTTGCGGGGATACCTGGTCGCCGGGCACCGCTCGGCGGAACCGGGCCATGCGCTCGCCCTGGATGACCTCGGGCTGGCGCCGCTGCTGCAGCTCGACATGCGCCTGGGCGAGGGGACGGGCGGGCTGGCTGCTCTGCCCCTCTTGCGCGCGGCCGCGGCAGTGCTGGGGGAGATGGCGACCTTCGACGAGGCGGGTGTGAGCGACTCGGACGAAGTGGTGCGCGACGAGCGGTGAGTGGGCCGCGCGCGGCGCTGCACTTCCTGACGTTGCTACGGCTGCCCGGCCCCCCGTCTTCGCGGGGGCAAGCTCCGCTGGGGCCGACGCACGGGCTGGCCTGGTTCGCGGCCGTTGGCTGGCTGCTGGGCCTGCTGCTCGCCGCGCTGGACTGGCTATTGCGCCGCGGTCTGCCGCCGGGCGTGGCGACAGCGCTCGATCTGGCGGCGATGGCCGTGGTCGTCGGAGGGCTGCACTGGGACGGGCTGGCGGACAGCGCCGACGGCATCCTCGGCGGGCGTGACGCCGGCCAGCGGCTGGCCATCATGCGCGACGAGCGGGTGGGCACCTTCGGCGTGCTCGCGGTCGCGCTGGTGCTGCTGACGCAATGGTCCGCGCTCGCCTCGGCGGGTGGGGCGATGCGCCCATGGCTGCTAGCGGCGGCTCCCGCGGTGGCCCGGGCCGCGCTGGTGCCCTTGGCCGCCGTCTATCCGAACGCTCGCCCCGGCGGCCTGGCCAGCGGCCTGCGGGACGCGGCGCGCCGGCCCGCGCCGCTGATCGCATCGGGCATCGTCGGGCTCGCCGCCGGCTCGGCGGTCGGCCCGGTGGGGCTGGCGTTGCTGCCGGTCGGGGTGCTGACCGCGCTGGCAACCGGCGCCTGGGCCGAGCGCGCGATCGGCGGGATCACCGGCGATGTCCTGGGCGCGTCGGTGGAGCTGGGGCAGGCCGCGGTGTGGGTGGTCGGGCTTTGGTGGCTGCGGGCGGGCTGGCTGCACGGTTGGTAGGCGGACGGCGGGTGTCGGTGGCCGTCGCGCTCGCCGCGGACGCGCTGTGGGGCGAGCCGCCGGCGCGCGTTCATCCGGTGGCGCTGCTGGGGCGGACGGCCCATTCCTGGTTCCGCGGCCTGGAGGGGCGCGGACGGCGTGCGCAGCTCCTGGGCGGGGCCGCGCGCACCTCCCTGCTGGTGGTCGGCGCGGGCGTGACAGCAGGGCTCATCGACCGGGCCTGCCGGGGCGGCCGCATGCCGGCCGCGCTCGTCGGGGGTGCGGTCCGCTGGCCGGCGTTCGCCGGGCGCATGCTGTGGGACGAGGCGTTGGCGGTGGCGGAGGCGCTCGATCGGGAGGACATGGCGCTGGCGCGGCGGCACGCGCGCGCGCTCGTCTCGCGGCGGTTGGACGCGCTCGGGCCCGCGTTGCTGGCATCGGCGGCGGTCGAATCGGTGGCCGAGAACCTCTGCGACTCGGTGGTCGCCCCATGGTGGTGGCATGCGGTCGGGGGGGCCGGGGGGATGTGGGCCTACCGCGCAGGCAATACGCTGGATGCGATGGTGGGCTACCATGGCGCGACGGAGTGGAGCGGAAAGGGGGCCGCGCGCCTCGACGACCTGCTGGGCTACTGGCCGGCGCGGCTCAGCGCGCTGCTGCTGGCGCTGGCCCTTCCCGGGGGAGGGCTGGCGGCCCTCGCCTGCGCGGGGGCAGGCTCGCTGCGGCGGGCGGGCGGCGTGCTGCGGGCCGCTTCTCAGGAGCAACGTCGCTTCGAGAGCCCGAACGCCGGCTGGCCGATCGCCGTGGTCGCGCATGGGTTGGGCGTGCGTCTCGAGAAGCCCGGCGCGTACGTCGTCAACGAGACGGGCCGGATTCCCGGCCCGGCCGACATCCGCCGCGCCGTGACCGCCTGCCGGCGCGCGGCGGGCGTCTGCTACTGCCTCGCGCTGGCCGCGGGCTGACGGGATGGGCGAGCGCTGGCCGCACGGCGGGCTGGACGAGCAAGAGTTGCGCGGCTTCGGGCTGGACCCGGCCGCTGTGCTCGATTTCTCGAGCAACGTCAACCCACTGGGCGCCTCGCCCCTGGCCGTCGAGGCCGCGCGTACCGCGGAGCTGTCGCGCTACCCGGACCCGCGATGCCGAGCGCTCAAGGCAACACTGGCCGAGCGGCTGGGGGTCGCCCCGGAGAACGTGGCGGTGGGCAACGGCAGCACGGAGCTCGTCCATCTCGTGGTGCGGGTGCTGGCCCGCATCGGCGGGCGGCCGGTCGTGTTCGCGCCAACGTTCTCGGAGTTCGAGCGCGCGTGCGCGGCCGTCGGGCTGCGGCCGTTCGCGTGGCAGGCGCAAGAAGAGCGCGGCTTTCGCTGGAGCCTCGCCAATAAGCCGCAGGTGCTGCGGCGCGAGCGACCGCTGGCCGTCTACCTGTGCAATCCGAACAACCCCACGGGCGTCTACCTGAGTGAGCGGGACGTGCGGGGGCTGGCGGAGGCGTCACTGGGTGGCCCTCTGCTGCTGGACGAGGCCTACCGCCCGTTCGTGGACGAGCCGTGGGAGAGCGTGCCGCTGATCCACGGCGGTCGCGTCGCGTGCCTGCGTTCGCTGACGAAGGACCTGGGGATTCCGGCGCTGCGGATCGGGTATCTGGTCGCGGAGGCGGGCCTGGTGCAGGCGGTGGAGTCGCTGCAGCCCACCTGGAGCGTGAGCGGAGTGGCTCAGGCGGCGGCGCAGGCCGGCATCGCGGACGAGGAGCATCTGGCGGCCGCTCGCCAGGCCGTGCGGGCCGGCAAGCGGGTCCTGGTGGCCGGCCTGGGCGCGCTGGGGCTGCAGGTGCAGGAAGGGGCGGCGAACTTCATCATGGTACGTGTCGGCGACGCGGCGGCAGTCCGCCGCGCACTGCTTCAGCAGGGCTGCCTGGTGCGTGACTGCAGCTCGTTCGGACTGCCGGCCTGGGTCCGCATCGCCGTGCGCCGCCCGGACGAGTCCGAGCTGCTGGTGCGGGCGCTCGCGGGAATCGGGGAGGTCACATGCGGCGGGTGATCTTCGTGCGCCACGGAGAATCGCAGGCGAATCGGGAGGGCCGTTTCGCCGGCCGGAGCGACCCGCCGCTGACCCGCCTTGGGCGGCGGCAGGCCGTGGCACTGGCGCGGCGACTGGCCCGCGAGCAGATCGACGCGGCGTATGCCAGTCCGCTGCAGCGCGTGCAGCAAACGGCGGCGATCGCCCTCGCCGGCCGCGATGTGCCGTTCCACACCGCGGCCGAGCTGCGCGAGCTGGACTTCGGGGACTGGGATGGGCTCACCGGCCAGCAGATCCGCGAACGGTGGCCGGAGGACTTCCAGCGTCTGGCCGACCCCGACGACGGGTTCCGGGCGCCCAACGGCGAGTCGCTGGTCGAGGGTCGCGAGCGGGTCCTGCGCTTTGTGGAGTCGCTGCGCGAACGGCACTCCGACCAGCAGGTATGCTGCCTCACCAGTGGCTCCGTCCTCCAGCTCTATCTGACCCACGTCCTGCACATGCCGCTCGGCAAGTTCTGGAAGCTGGCCGTACACAACTGCTCGTTGACGGTGGTCGAGTTCCGGCGCGCCGGGGCGGTGGTCGTGTGCGCCAACGAGGCGGCCCACCTGGCGCGGCTGCAGCGGCGCTGAGGCGGACGTGTACGGCCTGACGCTGATCCTCGGCGGTGCGCGCGCGGGCAAGAGCGACTTCGCCGTGCGGTTGGCGCGGGCGAGCGGGCGCCCGGTCATCTACTGCGCCACCGCCGAAGCGCGCGATGAGGAGATGGCGACCCGCATCGCCGTGCACCGCGCGACGCGTCCCACCGGCTGGCGAACGGTCGAGGCGCCGCTCGACCCGGCGGCGGCGCTGGCGGAGATCGCGACGGCCGGCGACCTGCTGGTGCTGGATTGCGTCACGCTCTGGGTCTCGAACATGGTCCTGGCGGCGGGTGAGCCGTACGGCACGCGAGCCGAGGGGGTCATCCTGGCCGCGGTGGAGCGTCTGCTGGCGTGGCGCGCCGACCGCGGTTGCGCGCTGGTGGCGGTCAGCAACGAAGTTGGGCTGGGGGAGGTGCCGCTCACCCCGTTGGGCCGTGCCTACCGCGATGCGCTGGGCCGGGCGAACCGCGCGCTTGCGGCCGCCGCGGACGAGGCGTACTGGGTGGTGGCAGGACTGGCGCTGCCGCTGCGGGCGTTGGGCGCCCGGGCCGTGGGCTAGTCCGTTACTGGTGCTGGCGGCGCCGAGGAAGCCGCGCGCTGAGGCACCACCAGCCGCACGCGACTGATCCGCAGCCCGTCTAGCTCCTCGACACGCGCCCGCGCGCCCTCGATGGTGACCTCGTCCCCGAGCTGTGGCCGGCGTCCGAGCATGCCGAAGACGTAGCCGCCTACGGTGTCGTACTCCTCGTCCGAGAGCGAGAGCCCGAAGCGGCGGTTCAGGTCCTCGATCAGCATCAGGCCGTCCACCAGTGCCGTGCCGTCAGGCAGCATCACCACCTCGGGCAGCGGGCGCTCGAACTCGTCGCGTACCTCGCCGATGATGCGCTCCAGCAGGTCCTCGATGGTAACGATGCCGGCGGTGCCGCCGTACTCGTCGATCACCAGCGCGATCTGCACCTGCCGGCGGCGCATCTCCGACAGGAGCTGGCGGACCTCGGCCGTCTCCGGCACGGTTAGCGGCTCGCGCGTGAAACGAGCGACGGAGAACCCTTCGGGCCGGAGCTCGCCGACGCGATGCAGGATCTCGTGCACGTAGAGGATGCCGACGACGTTGTCGAGCGTGTCACGGTAGATGGGAAACCGGGTGTGGCTGCTTCGTCCGATCGCCTGGAGGAGGCCGGCGAGCGAGATGTCGGCGGGCAGGGCCACGATCTCCGTGCGCGGCACCATCACCTGGCGAACGCTCATGCGGCTGAACTCGAGCGCGCGGATGATCAGCTCCTCCTCTTCGGCGGTGAAGGTGCCCATGCGCGCGGCCTGGGCCACGAGCATCTTGACCTCGGTGGGGCTGAGCCGTTCGCCGTGCTCGCTGACCGGCTCTGCTCCGAGCAGGCGGGCAGTGCCGCGGCCGAGGAAGTCGAGCGCCCAGATGACCGGGCGGAAGAGCACCTGGAAGGCGAGCATCGGCTGGGCGATCGCGAGCACCACCCGGGTGGGCCGCGCGAGGGCCATGCTCTTGGGCGCGAGCTCGCCGACGACGATGGTGGTGGCGGTCATGACCACGAAGCCGATGGCCACCGCCACGCCTTCACTGGGGATGTTGCCCAGCGCGGGGCGGATGGCGTTGGCCAGTGCGGACTCGCCGATGGCGCCGATGGCGATGGAGCACATGGTGACGCCGAGCTGGACCGCCGCGATGGCCGACTGCAGGTGGGTCTGAAGGCGGCGGGCGGCGCGCGCCCGCAGGTCGCCGTGCTGGGCGAGCTCGTCGACCCGCGTGCTGCGGGCGGCGACCAGCGCGAACTCGGCCGCGACGAAAACGCCGTTGGCCAGGATGAGTGCGGCCACCGCGGCCAGCTTCAGCCCGGTGACCATGGCGTGGTCCATCAATCCTCGGCCGGCGAACAGCCCAGGGTGCCGCGCCGGCACCGCTGATTGTATCACCCGTATGAACTGCCTCGACGCGAACGCCGGCCCCACCAGGGTGACCGGCGTCCACGGTGCAGCGGAGGGGAGGTGTCTCAGGCGGTCGTCGGCGCGCCCTCGGTCTCGGGAATCGGCTCGGCCTCGCGCACGCCCGCGGGCACGAGCAGCACGGGGACGCCGGCGATGCGCAGCACGCGGTCGGCCACCGAGCCGAGCGCCCAGCGGCGGATGCCGCCGCGGCCGTGGGTGGCGATGGCGATCAGGTCGGCGCCACCGTGGGCGGCCATGTGGATCAGCTCGTCGGCCGGCACCCCGCGGCGGATCTGGATCTCCACGTGCGGCGCCTCCACCGCGGCGGTCACGCGCTCGAGGTACTCACGCGCCTCGCGCACCAGGGCGGTGTCCATCTCCTCCAGGAACGGGCCGGGAAGGTCGCCCGTGACCAGCCCGGCGGCCCACGGCACCACGCGCACCAGCACCAGCGACGCGCCGAGGCAGCGCGCCAGGCGCGCCGCATGCGGCAGCGAGCGCTCGGCGAGCGGCGAGCCGTCCAGCGCCACGGCGATGCGGCGAACCGTCGGCAGCGGCGCCTGGTCCTCGCGCGGGTGGATGAGGAGCACCGGCGCCTGGGCCGCGCGCACCACGCGGTCCGTGACGGAGCCGAGCAGCCAGCGCTGCAGCCCGGCGCGGCCGTGGGTGGCCATCGTGACCAGCTCGGAGCCACGCGACGCGAACACGATCTGCTCGGCCGGGTCGCCGGAGCGGACCTCGGCCTGCACCTCGACGTGGCGTTCGCGTAGCTGCCCCGCAATCCGCGCCAAGTAGCGGTGGGCCTCGCTTTGCTCCGCTTCCTCGAGCTTCTGGGCGTTCGCCTGCTCGGCTTGCGGCCAGGGGACCTCCAGCACAGGGGTCACGCGAAGCAGCACGACGGCGGCCTCCATGGCCGTGGCCACGGGCAGCGCCAGCTCGAGCGCCGCCTCCGCGAGCGGTGATCCGTCCAGTGGAACAACGATGTGGGCCATTCCGGTCACCTCCGCGCACCCCCTGGTGACCTCATTGCACCATCGCGCGCCCGGCTCGTCTGTCCGGCAAGTTCGGTCAGTTTCGCGCGGGCATGGCGCGCGCGACTGTGGGGCGATGCCCTACACGAGCCGCTGGTGAACGGGCGTAGAATAGTGCCGGATTGGCGAGAGGCGTAGCGATGCCGGCAGCGCGCTGCGCGAGCCTGCGCCCGCGGCGTTCCCCCGACGACGGCGATGACCGGTCGCTCGCGGGGGCACGCGGGCGCTCCCAGCGGGCTCCGCCCCGGGCCCGTACTAACTTCTGTCAGCCGGACGCCGGCGCGCGCCCGGCAAGGCTGTCGAGACGGGCCGGCAGCCCTCCAGGGCTCACCCAGGGCGGGTGGGGCCAGACCTTCGGGAGGGAAACGAATGGATCCGACATCGCGTCATCGTCGTGGCTCGGTTGGCCTGGTGCGGGTCGTCGCGGGACTGCTGGCGGCGCTCGCGCTGATGCTCTTCGCCGGCGGACGCGCCATCCCGGCGCAGGCAACCAACTACCCCTGCATCGCCAACGGCGGCACGTTCTGCATTTGGACCTTGAGCCCGACAAACGGGACGGTCGCCGGCGGCACCACCGTCCAGGTCTACGGCAACGGGCTGAACACGATACCGAGCGCAAGTGACGTAACGTTCGGCGGGGTCGCCGTCACAAGCTTCACGCCGGTGAGCGCAAACCAGATCACCGTCACCACACCGTCGCACGCTGTGGGCCAAGTTCCGGTGGTCGTGAGCAACGGCAGCCTCACGGCAACGTACCTGTATTACACCTACACCGCGGCCAGCACGCCGGTCATCGTCACGACCTCGCTGCCGGACGGCACCGTCGGCGTCGGCTACGCCCAGGGCATCGCGGTCAGCGGCGGCACGTCGCCGTACACCTGGGCGGTCTCCTCCGGCACGCTGCCGGCCGGGCTGACGCTCTCCGCGTCCAGCGGCGCGATCTCCGGTACGCCCACCACGGCCGGCACCTACAACTTCACCGTCACGGTGACCGACTTCTACGGCTACAGCGACTCGCAGGCGTACACGGTGAACATCGTCGGCGGGCCGCTGACGATCACCACCACCTCGTTGGCCTCGGGCACGCAGAGCTCGTACTATCTGGCCTCGCTCGCTGCCCAGGGCGGCACTCCATCCTATACGTGGAGCATGTATAGCGGCAGCCTGCCGCCGGGGCTCTCGCTCAGCTCGAACGGCGTCATCTCCGGCACGCCGACCGGCAGCGGGACCTACAACTTCACCGCGCAGGTGACCGACAGCGCCGCGGGCACGGACACCCAGGCGCTATCGATCTACGTCGCCTCCACGGGCGTGCTGAACATCACCACCACGACGCTGCCGGGCGGGACCGTCGGCCTGTCCTACTCGCAGGTGGTGATCGTCTCCGGCGGGACCGCGCCCTACCACTGGAGCGTCATCTCCGGGTCGCTCCCGCCGGGGCTGTCGCTCGGCTACTGGACCGGCTCGCTCGCCGGCACGCCGACGCTGGCAGGGACGTACGGCTTCACCATTCAGGTGACCGATAGCGCGTCGCCGACGCCCAACAGCGACACCCAGTACTACTCCGTCACGATCGCGCCGTCGGCGATAGCGAGCTGCACGCCCGGCAGCTCGACCAGCACGACCGCGATCGCGCCCAGCAGCGTGGTGAGCTGCACGTTCAGCGGCGGCAGCGGCATCACCTTTAGCTACTGGACGGCGTCGAACTTCACGCCGACCTACAGCACCAGCTACTCGCAGGCATTCACCGCCGGCGGCTCCGGGACGGGCAGCATCACCGCGGTCTACCTGTTGGGTGCCACGTCGTACTCGCTCACCTTCAGCTACACGTTCAGCACCCTGGCGATCACCACCGCCTCGCTGCCGTCCGGCAACGTGGGCGTGGCGTACTC
>JAJYLG010000182.1 GCA_021787985.1 Chloroflexota bacterium | reverse complement strand
GTGAACCGCTCCAGCACCCGCCGGCGGCCCGCCGCGCCCATCGCCTCCGCCTCGGCCGGGTGGGCCACGAGCCAGGCGACCTTCGCGCCCAGCGCTTCCGGATCGTTGGGCGGCACGAGGAAGCCGGTGATGCCCTCCTCCACCACCTCGGGCAGGCTCGCCACATCCGTCGCCACCACCGGCGCGCCGCACGCCATGGCCTCGAGCAGGGTCTGGCCCAGCAGTTCCGGCACCCGCGTCTCCCGGCCGTACATCGTGCGATAGACGCTGGGCAGCACGACGCAGCGGGCCGTGCGGTACGCCGCAACCAGCTCCGCGTCGTCCGCGTCGTGCCGGAAGCGCACCCGCTTGCCCGTGGCGAGTCGCGTCAGGTCTCCGAGGTAGCCCGTGTCGGGCGTCGGTCCGATCAGCTCGACCGGCTGCGTCGCGGGGACCGCGCGCAGCAGGTCGTCCACCCCCTTGTGCGGGAGGAGGCGGCCCACGAACAGCACGGCGTCGCCTCGCGGCGTGCCCGGATCGGGCGCGAACCGCTCCGTGTCCACGCCGCCCAGGATCACGCGTGCCCACGGCCGGCCCTCGTGGCCCGCCACCCGGCGGGCGTATTCGCTGACGTGCAGGTGGCCGGTGTACCACCGGTCGGTCGAGAGGTACGAGGAGACGTCCCAGCCGCCCCCGCCGAGGTCGCTCACGAAGACGCGCTTGCGCCACAGCCGGCCCAGCACCGCCGCGGCGCTGCTGGCCACGATGTGCTGCTGGTGGCAGTGGATCACGTCGGCGCCGCGCAGCGCGCCCGGCAGCGAGCTGGCGATCGGGTTGAAGCGTTGCCCGCGCACGTGGCGCGCCGGTCCCAGGACCCGCACGCGCAGCTCACCGGCCGATTCCTCCCGCGCCGCGTCCCCGAAGGTCAGCAGCGTGGTCGGCACCCGCGCGGCCATGTGGCGCGCCAGCTCAAAGGCGTACCGCTCGGCGCCGCCGATGATGCCGCCACGCCCGCGGTCACCGAACGGCGCCGGCACCAGGTGGACGACGCGCGGCGACGTGCGCTCAGGCACCGGCCGCCACGCGGTGGAGCACGGCGGCCACCTCGGCGGCATGGCGGTCGGCCGGGAACGCCGCGACCGCGCGGGCGCGCGCCGCCCCGCGGAGCGGCGCCAGGTCGGTGGTCATGGCGCGCACCATCGCCTCCGCCAGCGCCGCCGGGTCGCCGGGCTCCACCAGCCAGCCCGAGACGCCGTGCTCCACGATCTCCAGCGGCCCGCCGGCCCGCGCGGCGATGACCGGTACGCCGCACGCCAGCGACTCCACGATGACGCGGCCGAACGGCTCGGGCCTGGTGGAGTAGTGCACCACCAGGTCGAGTTCCGGATACAGCCGCCAGGGCTCGGCCTGGAACTTGAGAAAATGGATGCGGTCGCCGAGACGCGCGGCGGGAGCGCCCGCGAGCGAGGAGCGCCCCACGCGCCGCACCAGTTCCTCCGCGTACCCACGCTCGGCCACCGTGTCGTAGATCGGGCCGCCCGCGATGACCAGGTGTGCGTCGGGCACGCGTGCGGCCGCGCGCTCGAACGCCTCGACCACGGGGATCTGGCCCTTCCAGCGGGCGAACACCGCCGGCATGCCGATGAGGCGCGCGTCCGCCGGCAGCGCGAGCGACTGGTGGATCCAGCCGGTGCGGGGAGCGGGCCTGAAGCGCTCCAGGTCCACGCCGTTCAGGATGACGGCGGGCGTGGCGCCGGGGATGCGCCACGCCGCGGCCACCGCCCGCGAGACGGCGAGCGTCGCATCCGGCACGGCTCGGGCCAGCAGGCGCCACAGCGGGCCGGTCCTGGGCGGGGGAAACTCGTGCAGGTGCCACACCCGCCGCTGTCCGCCGCCGCGCACCAGCGCGCACGCCAGGTGGGCCTTGAACCCGTTGGAATGGAGCACCCGGATGCCGGGGGGCAGGGCGGCGCGGAGGGCGCGGCCCCACGCCATGAGCCCGCGGACGAGCCCCGCCGCGTCGCCCCCGAGGGGGCGCTCGCGCTGCGACAGCTCCAGCAGCCGCTCGGGGGCGGGGGCCACGACGACCGGCACGCCGGCCGCCAGCAGCGCTTCGCCGAGCGGCCCCGACTTGGGCAGGACCACCGTGGGCGCGACGTCGTGCGTGGGCAGCCGTGGGGCCAGTTCCAGCAGCACGCGCTCCGAGCCGCCTAGAGCGGCCCCCACGGACACGAAGGCCACGGGAAGCGGCCGCGGGCTCACTTCACCGCTTCCGGCTCGAAGAACAGAAACCACGTCGGGCACACCCACGCGAGCAGGTCACGCGAGCAGCTCCTCGTACACGCGCTGCACCCCCCGCGCGGTGCGCTCCCAGGTGCGGGCGGCGGCGTGGGCGCGGCCGCGGGTGGCCAGTTCTCGCTGGGCATCGGGGTCGGTCAGCACCTCGGCCAACGCGCCGGCCAGCGCGTCGGCGGTGCAGGGTGCGACGATGCGGGCCGCGCCGCCGACCGCCTCCGCCAGCCCGCCGGCCCCGCTGGTCACGACCGGGAGGCCGGCGGCCATCGCCTCGAGCGCCGGCAGCCCGTAGCCCTCGTACGTGGAGGGCATCACCAGCACGTCGGCCGCGTGGTAGGCCAGGCGCAGCGCGGCGTCATCCACGGATGGATACTGCACCACCGCGGCGG
>JAJYLG010000181.1 GCA_021787985.1 Chloroflexota bacterium | reverse complement strand
GCCGCAAACCGCGCATACGCGCGCCATCACCGCCTCGCTTCAAAAAGTCCGGTGCAGCCGCTAAGTTTAGCGGGCTCTGGCACTTGATTCAAGTGGGCGGGTATGGACGGGCCGGCTCTCCGGCCGGCCCCGACCGCCGGCCCTTAACCCCTCTTCCCGGGTCATACATGCCGACCGCGCTGAATATGGGCGTCACGGGGCGAGGCAGCGCACGGCTGCCATCTCGGGTATGACGTCCGTCCTCGTCACCGGCGCGGGGGGGTTCGTCGGCAGGTGGCTGGTGCGCGACCTGCTGACCCGGGGGTACCAGGTTACCGGCGCGATCAAGCAGGGGGGGCAGCCGGGACCGGGTATGCTCACGGACGCGGAGCGCCGCGCGGTTCGCTGGACGACGCTCGATCTGCTCGATGCGGAGTCTGTTCGGCGTACGTTGGGGGAACCCTTCGACTTCGTGGTCCACTTGGCCGCTGTCGCGTCGGGGACCGACGCGCGGCAGCACCCTGGACATGCCTGGGCGGTGAACGCCGCGGGAACGGCCCGCCTGCTCGAGGCGGCCTCTGCTCACCGGCGCGCGGGGACCGCGGACCCGACGGTGGTCTTCGCGTCCAGCGCCGAGGTGTACGGCGCCGGCGGGTCCCGTCCGCTGGTGGAGACCGATCCCGTTCGCCCGTGCTCGCCCTACGCCGCCTCCAAGGCGGGGGCGGAGTTGGCGGTGGCGGAGACAGCGCAACGAACGGGGCTCAGGGCCATCGTGGCTCGGCCGTTCCAACAGGCTGGCCCCGGGCAGGACGAAAGGTTCGTGGTCCCGGCCTTCGCGCGCCGGCTGAGGGGAGCGCGCCTGGCGAAGGCCCGGGTGGTGAAGGTCGGCAATCTGGAGCCGGTGCGCGACTTTCTTGACGTGCGTGATGTCTGCAGGGCGCTCGTGGCGCTGTTGGAGCGCGGGAAGGCGGGCAGCACTTACAACATCGCCACGGGGCGCGGTGTCCGTCTGCGGGATCTGTTCAGCCGGATCGCGGCGGCCACCGGCGTGGACGCCGTGACCGAGGTGGACCCTGAGCTGATGCGCCCCGCCGACATTCCCTACCTGGTGGGTGACGCCACGAAGCTCAAGCAGGAAACCGGCTGGGAACCGGCGATCTCACTCGATCAGACTATCGCGGACGTGGTTGCAGCTCAGGCGGACTAGGGATCAACGGTGCGATGAGGTGGCGATGAGCGGGAAGGTTGCGCTGATCACGGGGATCACCGGCCAGGACGGCGCCTACTTGGCGAGGTTTCTCTTGAAGAAGGGATACCTCGTGCATGGCATCAAGCGTCGGGCATCGCTGATCAACACGGAGCGCGTGGACCCGCTGTACGAGGACCCCCACGTGGACGGCCGGCAGTTCATCATGCACTACGGGGATCTCACGGACGCGACCAACCTGATTCGCATCGTTCAGGAGACCCGGCCCGACGAGATCTACAATCTGGCGGCGCAAAGCCACGTGGCGGTGTCATTCGAGACACCGGAGTACACGGCCAACGCGGATGCGCTCGGTACGCTCAGGCTGCTGGAAGCGATTCGCATCCTGGGGTTGGGGGAGAAGGTCCGGTTCTACCAGGCATCCACCAGCGAGTTGTTCGGCCTCGTCCAGGAGACGCCCCAGACCGAGCGAACGCCGTTTTATCCCCGGAGCCCATACGGGGTGGCCAAGCTCTACGCCCACTGGATCACGGTGAACTATCGCGAGGCGTACGGGCTCTTTGCCTGCGCCGGGATCCTGTTCAATCACGAGTCCCCGATCCGTGGCGAGACCTTCGTGACCCGGAAGGTGGCACGCGCGGCCGTCCGCATCGCTGCCGGAGTAGAACCGGCCCTCTACATCGGCAACCTCGACGCCAAGCGGGATTGGGGCCACGCTCGCGATTACGTGCAGGCGATGTGGCTGATGCTGCAACAGGCGGCCCCGGAAGAGTTCGTCATCGCGACCGGCGAGACCCACTCGGTCCGGGAACTGTGCGAGCGCGCCTTCACGCGCGCCGGCATCCCTGTGGAGTGGCGCGGCAAGGGCGGCGATGAGGTCGGCGTGAGGCGCGATTCGGGCTCCCCGGTGGTTCGGGTGGACCCTCATTACTACCGCCCCACGGAGGTGGACTTCCTCGTCGGCGATGCGACCAAGGCCCGGGAGAAACTCGGCTGGCAGCCCAGGATCCGGTTCGCGGAGCTGGTGGACCTGATGGTGGATGCCGAGCGGAGCGCGCTGGAAACCGGCAAGCGCGCCGTCGCGGACTAGGGGGCGGACCGTCGTGATGAGGCGTGACGCCAAGATCTATGTCGCGGGCCATGACGGCATGGTCGGTAGCGCCTTCGTGCGCGCGTTGCGGGCCCGGGGGTTCACCAACCTGGTGTGGCGCGGGCTGCGGGAGCTGAACCTGACCGATCAACGCGCGACGCAGGAGTTCTTCCGCGCGGAGCGCCCGGATTACGTCTTTCTCGCGGCCGCGCGCGTCGGCGGGATTCTGGCGAACGACACGTACCGCGCGGAGTTCATCTACCAGAACCTCATGATCGCCGCCAACGTGATCCAGGCCGCGCACGAGCATGGAGTCACGAAGCTGCTGAACCTCGGGAGCTCGTGCATCTACCCGCGGCTTGCCCCCCAGCCTTTGAAGGAGGAGTACCTGCTGACGG
>JAJYLG010000011.1 GCA_021787985.1 Chloroflexota bacterium | reverse complement strand
AATCGCCCCGAGCGGATGAACGCCTTCACGCCGGTCATGTTGGGCGAGTGGGTCGCCGCGATCGAGCAGGCTCGCCAGGACGACGACGTGCGCGCCGTCATCGTCACGGGCGCCGGACGCGCGTTCTGCGCCGGCATGGACGTCGGCCGTGAGGCGCGGGGCGAGGGAGTGCTGCGCACGAACGAGGGCGACGCCGCGCGGCGCCGCAACTCGCTGCGCTACCGCGTCCATCCGGTTCCGCGCGCGCTCGCGCTGTTCGACAAGCCGTACATCGCCGCGATCAACGGCGCGGCCGTGGGCGCGGGCATGGACATGGCCTCCATGGCCGATATCCGGCTCGCGTCCGATAAGGCCCGCTTCGGCATGGCCTACGTCCGGATGGGCCTCGTCCCGGGCGACGGCGGCGGCTACTACCTTCCGCGCATCGTGGGCCTGTCGAAAGCGCTCGAGCTGATCTGGAGCGGGCGGGTCTTCGACGCTCAGGAGGCGCTCGGCATGGGCTACGTCTCCTACCTCTTCCCCGAGGCGGAGTTCACGCAGCGCGCGCGAGAGTTCGTGAAGCAGTTCGTCGACGGCCCGGCCGTGGCGATCCAGCTCGCCAAGCGGCTGGCCTACCGCTCGCTCGAGGTGCCACAGGACCTCGCGCTCGACCTGGCACAGTACGCCATGTTCATCGCCCAGAGCACCGACGACGCGCTCGAGGGCCCACGCGCCTTCGTGGAGAAGCGGCCGCCACGGTGGACGAGCCACTGAGCGGAAACGCCGCCGCAGAAGCGCAGCCCAGGCAGGGCGCCCTCCGCGGATGGCGCGGCTACGTCCATTTGTGGGGCAATGCCCGATAGACAACCGGGCGCGTGGTGGTATAGTTCCGGCCATCGCATGAGAGCCAGCGTTGGAGGTGTGCCATGGCGTACGGCCACGCGGACCGCATCCTGCGCGTCGACCTGAGCACGCGCCGGACCTGGACGGAGCAGCTTCCGCCACCGGAGGTGCTGCGCAAGTACGTCGGCGGGACGGGGCTCGCGCTCTACTACCTGGCGCGTGAGACGCCCCCGGGCGCCCAGCCCACCGACCCGGAGACGCCCCTTATCTTCATGACCGGGCCGCTGGCCGGCACACGAGCGCCGAGCTCGTCGAACTACGTCGTCGTCTCGCTCCACTACGACGTGCCCTACGCCGCGGGCGCCGGCCATTCTCATGGATTCTGGGCCGCCTTCCTCAAGTTCGCCGGCTACGAGGGCGTGATCGTGACGGGCGCCGCCTCGCAGCCCGTCTACCTGTGGATCGACGACGATGCGGTGGAGCTCCGCGACGCCGCTCACGTCTGGGGTGAGGGAACCCGCGAGACGGAACGCCGGATCAAGGCCGAGCTCGGCGGTGACCCGGACAAGATCAGCGTCGCCTGCATCGGACCGGGCGGCGAGAGCCTGCTGCACGGCGCGTCGGTCAAGAACGATCGCAACCACGGGGCGGGCAAGGGAAGCCCCGGCGCGATCATGGGCGCGAAGAAGCTCAAGGCGATCGCCGTCCGCGGCACGAGAGCGGTGGACATCGCCCACTCGAGCGCCTTCCTCGACGCGACATCCCAGTGGGAGGCGAACCTGTTTACCACGCCCGAGGGTGGCGTGCCCACCATCGGCGCCCTGCTTCACAACGCCGGCATCACCCGCCACTACAACGTGGTTGGCGAGCTGGGCATGCTGGCCGGGAAGAACCTCACCTCCCCGGAGTGGGGCAAGCTCTATAGCCGCAACTACGTGGAAGGCTGCTCCCGCTGGAAGGTGGACCCGCGACCGTCCTACAACTGCTCGATCGCCTGCGCCTACAACGTCACCGTCACCGACGGACCGTTGGCCGGCTTCACGGCGAGCCTTTGCGGCGGCGGCGAGAACACCGAGGGCGCCGCCGCGCTCATCGGCGTGGAAGATCCTGGCGCGGCGCTGGCGATGACCGATTTCTACGACGACATGGGGCTGGAGTCATCGACCGCCGGCGCGGTCCTCGGCATGGCGTACGAGGCCTTCAACCGCGGCATCCTGAACCGCGAGCACACGGACGGCCTCGACCTGTCGTGGGGAAACCACGAGAGCGCCATGGAGCTCGTGCGCCAGATGATCGCGCATCGCGGGTTCGGCGCCACGTTGATCGGTGGATTGAAAGCGGCCGCCGCGGCCGTCGGTGGCGGGGCCGACCGGTTTCTGATCCACGTGAAGGGCGCCGGACTGAACCTGCACGACTGGCGCCCGGCGTGGAGCGTGCTGCTCGGCCAGGTGATCGCCGGCACCGGCCCTTCCTGGCAGGCGCCGGGGGTCGACACCTGGAGCGGGGCGCCGGACTTCGGCTACCTGACGTTCGCTCCGCCACACATCCCCGAGGGCAAGCCGGAAGCCGTGCGCGTCACGCAGATCCAGAAGATCTGGGAGGACTGCCTCGGCGTGTGCTGGTTCGCCTGCTGGGGCGTGAGGGACGTGACTCACCTGGCGCCCAAGGCGGTCGCGGAAGCTGTCGGATGGGGCGACTTCAGCCGCGACGAGGCACTGGCCGTGGGCGAGCGGGTCATCGCCCTGATGCGGCTGATCGCGCTGAGCCGCGGGTTCACCAAGGAGAACGAGTTCGACCTGTCGCCGCGGCTGCTGGAAGCGCCGTCGGAGGGTCCCGCGGCGGGCAAGTCCATCGCCCCCTTCCTCAGAGGCATGGTCGAGCGCTACTACGCCCTGATGGGCTGGGAGGCGGAGACCGGTCGGCCGACGCGGGCGACCATCGAGCGCCTCGGCCTGCAGGACATGCTGGAGCAGTTGCGACTCGGGTCGGCCATCCCCGCGTAGCACGCTCCTGACGAGCGAACCCCCAGATCGACCAGCAAGCGGGCCTGCCGCCTCGAGGTGGCAGGCCCGCGCTCCCGTGGCGCCCCTCGGCTCAGCGGCCGGGGTGCTGGCCGCCGACCTTGTCGTAGATCGCCGCGATCTCCTGGACCTTCTGCACGAGCTGTTCCGCCGCCTGCAGGTTGACCTGCTGCGAGCACTGGGTGGAGAGCTTCGCCGTTCCCCACACCAGGTCATGCAGGTTCGGCGCCTGCTGCAGGTGCTCCGGCTTGAAGAACTGCGCCCATAGCACGTCCACGACCTCGCGCCGGCAGAGCAACGCGTGCTCCTGCTTGACCAGCGTCATGCGAGCGACGTCCTGCCCGTGCTGCTGCCGCTGCTCCTTGCTGGCGTTGAGCCCGGGGACCTCGAGCGCCTGGATCTTCTGCACCATCGTCAGCACGGTCTTCGCAGCCATCAGGCTGGGGGCGGTGTCGTACAGGCCGCAGGGGATGCTGCAATGCGCGTGCGCGACCCGCGGCGGCGCGACGCGGTCCAGGATCTGCAGGACCGATCCAACAAACGACATCTGAGCTCGCCTCCTTGCTCCGGTGCGGGACCGGCGAGCGCCAGCCCCGAGTTCGGTGCAAGTATATACCCATGAACGTCTTGCCTAAATCGAGCCGCCGTGCAGCCATTCTCGCGCTGGCAGCGGCCGTCGCGCTGGTCGTCGCGCGCCGCCTCCGGCCCCGCCTGCCGCTGGCGCGATTCGTCGTCGACGGCGCCAGCATGGAGCCCGCATTGCGCGCCGGCGACCGATTGCTCACCTGGCGCGGCCTCACCGGATCGCCGCGGCCGCGCCGCGGTCAGATCGTCGTGCTGCGCGACCCGCACGCGCCCGGCCGCGAGCTCGTCAAGCGCGTGCGGGCTCAGCCCGGCGAGTCCGTCCCGCTGGCGCTCGGCCGCGCAACCGTGGGCGACCCGCACGCCGCCCACCATCTCGCTGCCGACGAGTATTTCGTGGCCGGGGACAACGGCGACGCGAGCCGCGACAGCCGCCATTTCGGACCGGTACGCCGCGAGCAGCTCGTCGGCCGCGTCGTCTACCGCTACTGGCCGCCGGAGCGCGCCGGGCGGGTGTAACCGGAGGATTCGCGGCGAGCGCGCAGTTCCGCCGATGTCTCCAAGAAGCGACGCCCTGGCTCCCGCGTACCGCACCGATCGGCGTCCACCCGCGTTCGTCCGTCGTGTCCGTACTCCGGCAGCGCCTAAGAAGGGCCGGGGCTATCATGCGATCGCGCCGGCCCCTCCCACGGTCCGGCTGGAGGCATGCATGGAATTCCGCTTCACCCCCGAGGAGGACGCCTTCCGACAGGAGGTCCGCACCTTCCTCCGCCAAGAGCTCCCCTCCGACTGGCTCGTCTGGAACGACCGCGAGGAATCCGACGAGGCGCGCCGTGCCCTGGGCAGGCGGCTGGCCCGCAAGCTGGCGGAGCGCGGCTGGCTCACCATGGCCTGGCCGAAGGAGTACGGCGGCCGCGCCGCGAGCCACATCGAGCAGCTCATCTACAGCGAGGAGACCGCCTACCACGGCGCCGCCGTCGGGTTCGCGTTCGGCGCCAACCTCGTCGGCCCCACGCTCATGGTCTGGAGCGACGAGGAGCAGAAGCGCCAGCACCTGCCGCCCATCGCCCACGCCGAGACGCAGTGGTGCCAGGGCTTCTCCGAGCCGGGCTCCGGCTCCGACCTCGCCTCGCTCCAGACTCGCGCCGTCCGTGACGGCGACGACCACATCATCAACGGCCAGAAGATCTGGACCAGCGAGGCTCACTACGCCGACTGGATGATCCTGTTGGCGCGGACCGACCCCAACGCGCCCAAGCACAAGGGGATCAGCTACTTCCTCGTCGACATGAAGACGCCGGGCGTCCAGGTGCGGCCGCTCATCAACCTGATGAACAACCACGCCTTCAACGAGGTCTTCTTCGAGGACGTCCGCGTGCCGGCGCGCAATCTGGTGGGCGAGGAGAACCGCGGCTGGTACGTCGCCGCCACCACTCTCGACTTCGAGCGGTCGGGCATCACGCGCGTGGCCTGGCCGCTGCGTCAGTACGAGGAGGTGGTCCGCTTCGTCAGCGAGGAGCTGCGCCCGTCCGCACGGGGTGGATCGCGCGGACGCTATGAGTCCGCGCGCGCCAAGCTGGCCGAGCTGCGCATCGAGTTCGAGGCGGCGCGTCTCCTCTGCTACCGGGTGGCCTGGCAGCAGAGCCGCAGCATCATCCCCAACTACGAGGCGTCGATGGCCAAGGCCTTCAGCACCGAGCTGGTCTACCGCTTCGCCAATGCCGCGCTCGGCATCTTCGGCATGGCGGGACAGCTCGAGCCCGGCAGCCGCTGGGCGGCGCTGCAGGGGCGCATCGAGCGGACCTACCTCGCCTCGGTGTCGTACACCATCGCCGGCGGCACCAGCGAGATCCAGCGGAACATCATCGCCCAGCGCGGCCTGGGGCTCCCCCGTTGAGCCGCGCGGGCGAGCAGGAGTGACAGCATGCAGTTGGCAGACATCAAGCTGATCGGCGTCGTGGGCGGCGGCGTGATGGGCGGCGGCATCGGCCAGGCCTTCGCCCAGGGCGGCTACCGCGTCATCATCCGCGAGATCAACGACGAGATGGCGGAGAAGACGCGCCACGTGATCGAGGACGGCCGCTGGGGCATCAAGGCCGCGCTGCAGCGCGGCAAGCTCACCGCCGAGCAGGCCGAGGCGGCGATGCAGGGCATCTCCTACTCCACGCGACTGGAAGACCTGGCCGACTGCGACTTCGTGGTCGAGGCCATCCCGGAGAAGCTCGACCTGAAGCAGAGCGAGTTCATCAAGATCGACCGCGCGGTCAAGCCGGCCGCGATCCTGGCCACCAACACCAGTGGCTTCCCGATGGTGGACGTCGCCGTGAACATCGCCGACACGCGCAGGCCGCGCTTCATCGGCACGCACTGGTTCTCACCGGCGATGGTGATGAAGGTCGTTGAGGTCGTCGTGGCGCCGTTCACCGCCGAGGAGACGTTCCAAACGGTGATGGCGCTGCACGAGCGCATCGGCAAGGTGCCGGTTCGGGTGAAGGACGCGCCGGGCACCTATGGGTTCGTGGGCAACCGGGTGTACTTCGCGGCGGTGCAGGAGGCGGAGAAGGTCATCAACGAGGGGCTCTGCACGCCCGAGGACCTGGACAAGGTCATGACGCTGGGCTACGGCTGGCCGGTGGGTCCGTACGCGATGATCCAGGGCGCGCGCGGCGGCTGGGGCGAACGCGCGCCGGAGGAATCGACGCTGCCACAGCGGTCGTAACGCGCGGAGCCGCCCCAGGCGCGTGATCCTGGCGACCGGCCGCAGGCCGCGGAAGGCGTCGCAGCGGTCGTAACGCGCGGAGCCGCCACAGGCTGAAGCCTGTGCCACTGGCCCCTTCGTCATTCCCGCTCTCACCTTCGTCATTCCCGCGAAGGCGGGAATCCAGGGGGCCGGCAGGTCCCCATGTCCGCGCGCCCGCCATCCTTGCCTTCGGGTGGCCCAACGACCTCGGCGATCCCCTGGCTCAATGACCTCGGCGATCAGGCCTGCCCCTCACGTGCCGGGATGATGCTGGCGCCGAGGCGCACGAGCGTGCGGAGCAGCGCGTCGCGCGCCGGCATCCTGTCGCGGCTCAGCGCCTCACCCATGAGCTCTCGGAACGCGCCCAGGAATGCAGCGGCGACCAGTCGTGGATCGATCATCGGATCGACCTCGCCGGCACGCTGACCGCGAGCCACGTTCCGAGCAGCGAGAGCGATCTGCGCGGCGAGCCGCTCCGCGTCGGCCTGCGCAGCGGCGCCCTCTCGCAGCCGTCTGGCGACGATGACGCGGCCAAGCGGGTCGTCACACAAGAAGTCGATCGCGCGCTGCAGCCGGAGCCGCTCACGCGCGGACCAGTCGACATCCGGGGCCAAGGGTGCCTGGAACGCCGCTGCGTCGTAAGCGTCGTAGAAGGCGTCGACGACGGCGACAAGCAGACCGTCCTTGGATCCGAAGTATCGATACAGCAGCCCGGGAGAGACCTCGGCTCGTTGTGCGACCCCGGCCACTTCGAGGACGCCGCCGGTGTCGATCAGTTCCTCTCGCGCGGCGTCGATGAGCCGCTGACGGGTCGCGACCCCGCGGGAAGTCAGTGTCGGCACGCTCGCCACGGCCATGCGTTCTCCTCAGATGTCGTCACGTGCGACGGAAAGCAGCGGACCGGGTCAGAGAACGACGATGTTGTTCGGGTCGGGCTGCTCGGCCTTGGGTGCCGCGCGGTAGTCTCCGAACATCTGGTCACGTGCGGCGATCATCTCCGCCACACCCCGCTCCTCGGCGAGGGCGATGAAGCGCCGCGCCTCGGGCGTGTTCCGCATCAGCCCGTCCAGGATCGGGCCGAGGGTCTGGGTGCTGGCCAGACCCATGTTCTCGTAGGCCTGGTTGACGACCAGCTTCATGGCGGACAGTTGCGAAGCCGGGATCGTTGCCAGCAGCTGGGCCTGCTCGGCGACCTCGCGCTCAAGGTCCGCGAACGGGACTGCCATGTTGATCAGGCCTATCGCGGCCGCTTCGGCTCCCGAGACGGGCTTACCGGTGAGTGCGTACTCCTTGGCCTTGGCCAGTCCCAGCCGGTAGATCCACATACCCGACAGGTGGCAGCCCCACATTCGGGAGTACGGGGTGCCGATCCGGGCGTCGGTGGAGGCGATGACGAGGTCGGCGCACAAGGCCATCTCGCTGCCGCCACCGACACACCAGCCATGGATCTGTGCGATGACCGGCTTGGGACAGCGCCACATGCTCATGAACTTCTGCGTAGGAGATTCCGTTGGGGCAGTCGCCTTCACGAAGTCCTTGCCGGGGTCCCACGCACCGTCGGTGGTCAGCGACTCGTCCCAGTGATGGAAGCCCCCGCTGAAGTCGTATCCCGCGCAGAACGACCGGCCGGCACCACGCAGCACGACGACCTTGACGTCGGTATCGCGGGTCGCGGCCGTCATCGCGGACTCGAACTCATCGGGCATCGGAGGAACGATCGTGTTGAGCCGCTCCGGGCGGTTCAACGTGATCATCGCCACGGCTCCGCGGACCGCGTAGTGCAGGGTCTCGTACTGCATGGCGTCCTCTCCTACAACGCAGAAGTGAATTCACTCTAGCTTCGCAAAGGGCTGTTGCCAACCCGCGTTGCTGACGAGAAGTCGCCACGATGTGGCCCCCGTTATTCGCTCCATCTCGGTTGAGAGTCCTGGTGCGACTGGGAGGGCTGGTGTGAGTTGCTGATGGCCGCGAGCAAGAGGTCCACGGCGGAGCAGAGCGTCGCGAAGCTTCGGGAAGCCGAGAAGTTGCAGGGACAGGGAGGACCCTATCTCCGCGCGCCCGCCAGGCGTCGTCGTCATTCCCGCTCTCGCCCTTCGTCATTCCCGCGAAGCCTGCCCCCGCGCAGGCGGGGGGCGGGAATCCAGCGCCCAGCACCCTACCCTGGATTCCGGCTCGCCCTCGCATCCGCTCGCTCGGCCTGCCTGCAGCGGGCAGGCTGGAATGACAAACGCTACGCCACTCTATTATGTGGACTGCGCCGAGTCGTACGACCTGCCTGCAGCGGGCAGGCTGGAATGACAAACGCTACGCCACTTCCCCCACCGCTCCGCCTGCGGACAGGTGCGGGCGAGGCCCGGTCGCGGTCGGACCTCGCCCCCGTCGTCACGGCCCTACGGCCGGTAGTACCAGCGGTCCACTTCCGCCGCGAACGGCTGGTAATACAGCACCACCCAGCCGCCGGTCGCCGGCCAGACGCTCGCCGAGCTCGCGGCCGCCCAGCTCCCCGCGCAGGCATCGCTCTGCCCGCTCGGCTGCGTGTAGACGCGGCACGAGGCGCTTGGCGCGAGCGTGCCGCTGAACTCGAAGCGGTTGGCGTTGCCCGCTGTCTGCAGCTCCAGCCCGGCGATGTTCGTGCCGGCGCTGCTCGGGTCGCGGCCGACGAGGGCAAAACGGTCTCGCAGCTAGCCCGCGAGGCCCTCGAGGCTCGCCTCGGCTCCTGAGGGGTCTCGGTTGAGGACCGGCATACGCTGGCGGTGCAGGGCATCTTCGGCTGTGCGGCACCGACCGCAAGCAGTTCGGCCTACGTGATGTGCTGCCACAGGCCCTGGCCCGGCTCGGCGGCCCGGTGGCATCCTCGGCCAGGGCTCAGCGAGCCGCCTCCAGCGCCTTCTGCCAGGCTTGGAACGCCTCATCGACGGGCTCGGCCTGTTGCTCGCCCAGCGCCTCGACCGCGCGCTGGAAGTAATCCTGGGCCGCCTGGCCGAGCCCCGCGATGACCTGGCGGCCCGGGTCCGTGAGCGCCGGGAATACCTGCCGCCGGTCGGCCGTATCCCGGGTCCGCCCTACGTAACCCTCACGCTCCAGACGGTCCAGCAGACCGGTCAGCGTCGAGGGCGTCACGCCCAGCCGCCGCGCCAGCTCGCTGGCCGTCAGCGGGCTGGCATCACGCAGCACGTACAGCAGCCGGAGTTGCTGCAGCGAGAGTCCGCGCTGGTACCAGTCCTCCAGCAGGTAGGGCTGAACCGTGAACACCGTCTGACCGCAAAGGTCAACGAGCACTGTGGTATGTCCTCCGTTCGTCTCCACGCACCAACGGTCCTGGCGCTGCTGCGGCCGTCGAGCAAGCGGCTGCAGCGGGCCGCTCTGGCCACACGCTCAGTAGCTTCGCCGTATGGCGATGAGGGCGTCGCGCAGCTCGCGCAGGAGTTGGACGTCGCCCTCGGTCAGCTCCCACAGGCCCGCTTGCGCGCGCGTCGCCGTCTCACGCAGCGCCTGTGCCAAGGCCCCGGCCTCCTCTCCCAACGCCTTCTGCAGCCGGTCGATGGCGCGCCCGGGCACGACGACCGTGGCGCCGCGAGCGCCGGCGGTAATCACCGGCGGCTGCTGGCCGTCGCGCGGGGGCGCCAGGCTGGGACCGAGGCCCCGAGCCAGCAGATCCAGCAGGCAGACGAGCTCTCCTTGTGCCAGCCGCGCCTGGCGCGCTCGTCGCGACCTGGTGGAGGGCGCTCTCGACGGCGGGGCCATCCGTAGGGAGGCGGCCGTCCCCAACGCCACGCAGAGGTGTTCCATCTGGGCGCTATCCTCGTGCCGGTCGGTACTGGGCACAAGTCCGTGCTTCGGGGCGACCTGGTACCCACGCCGGACCTTCTCACGCAACTCCCAGCGTGGCGGACATCGTTTCATGTCGTGCTCCGTTCGGAGCGATGGGAGCGCGGCGTCCATCTCCCGCTGCCCTGCGGACGGGCGCCGCGCTCCCCCTGGTTGGACGGCTCAGCTCATGGACGATAGTACCAGCGGTCGGCCTCCAGATGGAGCGGCTGGTAGTAGAGCACCACCCAGCCGCCGGTCGCCGGCCAGATGCTGGCCGAGCTCGCCACCGCCCAACTCCCCGCGCAGGCATCGCTCTGCCCTGCCGGCTGCGTGTAGACGCGGCACGAGGCGCCCGCCGCGAGCGTGCCGCTAAGCATGAACTGGTCCCCGATGGACTGCAACTCCAGCCCGGTGAGGTTCGTGCCGGCGCCGCCCACGTTCTCGACCTCCACGTACTCCTGCGCCGGGTCGCTCGAGAGGCCCACGGCCGTCGTCCGCACCGCCGGCCAGCCCAGCGCCTGGCTGAGCTGCGCGATGACCTTGAGGTCGCCCGCCTGCACGTGGATGCGGATGTAGGCCGCCAGCACATCCTGCTCCGTCGGGTTGGCGATGCCGAAGAAGCGCAGCAGGCCGGCGAGGGCGTTGTCGGTGTTGTTCCAGAACGCCAGCCGGACGGGGCTGCACGCGGTCTCCGTGTCCGGGTGGCTGGGGATGCACCCGCCGGTCTGGTCGCGCTCCACCCGGGTCAGCGGCACGGGCGTCGGTGTCGGTGACGGCGTGGGCGACGGCGTTGGGCTGGGCGTGGGTGTGCGTGCCGGCGGCGGGCAGTAGGCGAGCAGGGTGACCGCCGTGTTGGACTGGGCGGGGGGCACGCCGGGCGCCAGCACCTGGGCCGTGTTGCTCACGACGCCACAGACTCCCGCGTCCACCTGAACCGTCAGCACGAGGCTGGCCTGCGCGTGCGCGCCGAGGCTGAAGGTGCAGGGCAGGGCCGTGCAACCCGCCGCCGCGCCGCTGCCGCTGACCGCCAGCAGCGTCAGCCGCGAGTCGAGCGGGTCCTGCACCGTGGTCGCGGGTGAGCCGCCGCCGTAGTTGAGCACGGTCAGCCGGTAGGTGAAGGTGCTGCCGGGCGGGGCCTGCCGCGGGGCTTGCTTGACCAGCGCCAGCGTGGGCGGGCCGGTGACGGCGAAGTAGGTGCCGGTCAGGTCGCTCAGGCTGGGCGTGGTTGATGCGGTGATGGTGATGGTGACGCAGTGCGTCATGGGGTCGTAGCTCTGGTTCGAGGCCTCGACCCAGGCCGAGCCGTTCCACCAGTAGACCGTCAAGCCGCCCTGGAGGTCGCAGTCGACGACGGTCACGCTGGTGAACGTGTTCCCGGCGGACAGGTGGACGTCGAAGTACCCGCCGGTGCCGCTGGGTGGGGGCGTGGGCGCGGGGTTGGCGCCGTACTCGGCCACCGTCACGGTGCCGCCGCCGCTGGCCGAAGCGCTCACGCTGCCCGGCGTGCCCGCTCCGCTGCCGCCGACCGAGGCGCTCGGGTTGCTGCCCGAGCCGCTGGAGAGCGTCGAGCTCGTCGTGCACGCCGAGTCGGCACACCAGGGGTTGAAGTTGACGTTGTCGCTGACCGCGTCGCCCGTGCCGCCGGGGTTGGCGCTGGTCGTCGGCCCGCTGGGGCTGCCCCACCAGTTGTTGGTGGCGTTAACCGATGTGCTCGTCGTGTTGTCCACGCCCACGCTCACGTCCGAGAAGCCGTTGGAATGCACGCTGATGGTACCCGCGGACGCATTCGGCGACTCAATCTGGACTGCCACCGCGTCCGACGGCGTCTTATGATCGATCAGGTCCCTGATAGTGTTGCCCTCAACCACCGCCCCGGGCGTATCGCTTTCTAGGCCGATCCCGTGCGCCCACAAGCCCTCGAGATCGTGAATCGTGTTGTTCTTGACGACGACGTGGTCCGACGCCCTGCTGACGACAATCCCGTATGCGCCCCCGGACTTGAAACTGCTGTTCCACTCGTAGGGCGGAGGGTAGGTAATGTTGCCGATGTCGTTGCCTTCAATCGTAATGTAGTCCTTGGTGGCGTCGGATCCGTCGCCGATAGCAATGCCCATTGCCGAGTGATGCGACGTCCCGACAGACATGGCAGACACATTGGTGATCGTGTTGTCGATAATGCTGATATTCGTGCCTTGCTGGACCCCGATTCCCTTGTTGTACCCGGCGATCGGGCCGCTGGTCCCTATGCTGGCGATCACGTTGCCTGTAATCAGCACGTTGTTCTGCACTGACCCACCGGCAGGCAAGTAGATCCCGTAGGCGTAATGGCTCGTTGTTTCGCCAGGGTTCGTAATCGTGAAGCCAGCCACCGTGGTGTCTGAGCTCGTGATGGTGACATATCCCTGAATCGTGGTTACGTTGGGCCCGGATGCCGCCTCCAGGGCGACGGGCGTGGCGATGGCAACGTGCTCGTTGTACGTCCCCGGGCAGACCTGGACAGTGTCGCCCGTGGCGGCGACGTTGACGGCCTCCTGGATGGTTTTGAAGTCAGGCGTGCTGCACGAGCCTCCTCCGGTGCCGCTGGGCGCGACGTACCACGTGTGTGTCGCGACCGCCGCGACGCGCGGGCCGGACGCGCCCAGCAGCAGGTCCGGCCGCGGCGAGTGTCGCCACGGCCGTGAGCCGCCACCAGACCAGCGCGCGCTTGCCAAATGGGATGAACGACTGCAAATCCACCTCTACAACCCTCCTTCGCCGGTGGAGCCCCCTGGCTCACACCCCTCGGCCCTGGATCGCACCACGCATCGGCGACGGATCGTGTCGTGATGCTGCCAACAGACGACCGTGCCTCACGCGGCCTTTCGCCTGCCGACCCGTGGAGCACTCACACAGCTACCAGTACGGGCAGGCGATCACCCCCAATCGCGCCGCCTGCCTGCCGCGGACAGGCCCGCCCCTGTGCCCAGGGCGACCAGCAGGGCGAGAGAGACAGAGAGAACAGAGCGCGGCCCTGTCCGATGCGGCGGTGTGACGGGACACGCTGCACCTCCCCATGATCCACTGGCCCCACGTCAAGCCGCCGGCCGGCGGACTCCCGTGGAGCGGCGCACTCACTGCCCTCGTCCTACTCCACCCTCCTTGTCCATCGCCATGCTTCGCTTGTCAAGCACTATAGGCGGCCAAACATATTCCGCCAGCCAGAATTGACGCGACCTTGATGCCCCCATGGCGACTCGCCACTGTCCCTGCAGGCTGAAGCCTGTACCACTCCTCCCACCGCGGGAACGGCGAGGTCCCGGCCCGGCCGGACCTCGCCTCCTCGTCATTCCCGCGCGGCCTGCACCCGTGAAGGCGGGAACCCAACAGCCAGCCACCCGCCCTACGCGACCGCCGCATCTGAAAGCGCCCGGAGGAAGAGCGGGACGAGGTGAGCGGCGCCGACAGCAGGGCGGTCAGCAGCCAGGGCCTCCCCCTGGCTGAAATGGATGACTATGTTCCAGGCAACGGTGGGCTCGGGGGCCGCCCCTGGCAGGCCATCGACAGCACGGCGCAGCGTCCTTCCTCTTCGGGGAGCCCCCGCCGATCACGCATCGCCGATCTGAGCGAGGAGCTCGCGCGGCGTTTTCACGACGGGGCTGGGATGCTCCAGGCCGGTCAAATGCCCGTCTCCCGACACGAGGACGTCCGCGGCGGCGGCGCGCGCCAGCGCGATGAGGTAGTCGTCGTCGGGGTCCGGCGTGAGCCGCGCGGCAGAGACGGGCGGGTCGCTCACGACCTCGGCAAGCTCGCGCACCATCGCCACGTACCGGCGAGCGTCCTCAGCGCTGACATACCGGCGGAACTTCGCCCTCGCGAGCACCGTCTCCAGCTCCTCAAGGAGCTTCGGCGAGACGATCAGCCGGCATCGGCCAGCTCGTGCGGCGATCAGCAGCCGTGCGGAGACTCCCTCCCTGGACGTGACCGCCGCGACGAAGACGTTGGTGTCTGCAAGGACGCGGAGCTGCTCAGGCACCTCGCGTCGCGGACCTGCGGCGCTCCCGCCGGACCGCATGCACTTCGCGCACCGCCATGGCAAGCGCGGCGTCTTCGTCGAGATCGCTCGTCTTGGCGACGCGGTCGAACAGGTCCTGCAGCTCGTTCTTCACCGCCTCGGCCCGGCGGCCGCGGAGGTACGACCGGAGGGCGTCCTCGACGACGGCGCTCTCGGTGCGGTTGGACGTCAGCGCCGCGGCCTTCGTCGCCGTGAGCACGTCAGGATCGAGGTAGACGGTGGTCTTCTGTTTCGCCATGTCCCCATGGTCCCACTGTGACGTCGTGACGTCAAGACGTCGGTCTCTGCAGGCCGCCGTGGAGATCATCGGCGGCTTGATGCCCGGCCGCAGCAGGGCGGGCGTCCCTTCTCAGTTATCCGGTGGTCGGTCGGTCAGCGCAGGCCACCCCCGGCGAGACTGGCGGCGCTCTCGGTGTCGCTGATGGCGTGCTCGATGGCGGCGGCGAGCCGCTCGGGGTGGGGCACCTCGCGGAAGACGAGCTCGCGCGCGGTGCCGGCGGTCTGGCAGGCGATGGTGCCGTAGCCGCAGAGGGTGGCCAGCAGCCCGTCGCGCTCGACGGTCACGCCCCGGATTCCGGCTCGCGCTCGCCCTTCGTCATTCCCGCGAAGGCGGGGGCGGGAATCCAGCAGCCAGCAACCCGCCCTACGCGACCGCCGCATCTGAAAGCGCCCGGAGGAAGAGAGGGACGGGGTGAGCGGCGCCGACAGCAGCCACGCGCCGGGTTTCCCAGCAGGGGAGAACCGTAGCGCGAGGCAGTAAGTATGATTCATAGTGTGATCATACGGAGGCTACCGGTGCCGACGAATGCGCGCGTGACCATCACCTTGCCCACTGACCTGGTCCGGGACATCGACCGACTCGAGAAGAACCGGAGCAGGTTCATCCAGGACGCAGCCCGGCACGAGCTCGAGCGGCGTCGGTGCGAGCTGCTCCAGCGTTCCCTCCGAAGCCCGCACCCAGAGACCGCCGACCTGGCCGAGGCCGGCTTCGAGGAATGGGCGTCCTCCCTGCCGGAAGAAGATGCCGCCGGTCTGGTCGACCTCCGGGCGGGCACCGAAGTCCGCTGGGAACCTGGCGAAGGGTGGACACGGGTCAGGCATTGATGCTCGAGCGTGGCGCGGTCGTTCTCCTGGAGCTCGACCCCACGATTGGCCATGAGCAGCGCGGCGTCCGCCCGTGCATCGTCGTGAGCGATCCGGATGTGATCGCCGACCAGCGCTTTCCTCTGGTCGCCATCGTGCCCATGACCGGGACGCCTGGCGAAGGCGCGCTCTATCCCATGTTCCAGCCAGGCCGCAGCGGACTTGCCAAGACATCCTACGCGCTCATCGACCATCTGCGCTCGGTTGACAAGCGACGCATCCGCCGTGCCTTCGGCGTGGTCTCCACCAGCGAGATTGACGCGCTGGACGACGGTCTGGCCCTGTTTCTCGGTCTTCGTGCGAAGCTCACGTAGCCCGCGACGCAGCCTGCTCAGCAGCGGGAGCGCCCCGCTCCCCACCCCCGGATTCCGGCTCGCGCTCGCCCTTCGTCATTCCCGCGAAGAGTCCTGCCCCCCGAAGGCCGGGGCGGGAATCCAGGGGCCGCCAGGTCCCCATCTCCGCGCGCCCGCCAGGCGTCGTCGTCATTCCCGCGCTCTCTCGTCATTCCCGCGCGGCCTGCCCCCGCGAAGGCCGGGGCGGGAATCCAGCGCCCAGCGGCCAGCGATCATCGCTGGATTCCGGGTCGCGCTCGCTTGTGCCGACGGCCAGCACGCGGCAGACTAATACTCAAACAATCGTGCGAGGATACGCCGATGGACCCGCGCGACGCCAAGGATACCTTCTACGAGCAGTTCGCCCGCGTCGCCCAGGCCGTCGCCAGCCCGAAACGGATCGAGCTGCTCGACCTGCTCGCCCAGGGCGAACGCTCCGTCCAGACGCTGGCGCGCAGGTCCGCCCAGTCCGTGGCCAACGCCAGCGCCCACCTCCAGGTCCTGCGAGAGGCCCGGCTGGTGGCAGCACGACGGTCCGGTCGGCGCATCTACTACCGCATCGCCGACCCGGCCGTCTCGCGGCTCGTCGCCGACCTGCGCGGGCTCGCCGAGCGGCGGCTGCCCGAGCTGCGCGAGGCCGCGCACGCCTACTTCGGCGACCCGCCCGCGCTCGAGCCGCTCGACCGCGAGGCGCTCCTGGCGCGCGCGAGAGAGGGGAGCATCCTGCTGCTGGACGTGCGCCCCGGCGACGAGTTCGACGCCGGCCACCTCCCCAGTGCCCGGTCCATCCCCCTGGGCGAGCTCGAGCAGCGGCTGGCGGAGATCCCACCCGACCGCGAGGTGGTGGCCTACTGCCGCGGTCCGTACTGCGTGCTCGCCAAGCAGGCGGTCGACCTCCTGCGTACGCACGGCTACCCCGCTCGCCGCCTCTCCGACGGCGTGCCCGAGTGGCGCGCCGAAGGCCTGCCGGTGGAAGCGGCCGGCGTCCACGAGCAGGCCTGACATCTCGCCCTGCAACCTCACTTCGCTGGCGGAGGAATCTGATTCGTGAACGCCCTCTTCATCCTCAACGACCCGCCCTACGGCACCGAGCGCTCGTACAACGGCCTGCGGCTCGCTCACGCGCTCGCCAAGCGCGAGGGCCATCAGGTGCGCGTCTTCCTGATCGGCGACGCGGCCGCGGCCGCCAAGGCTGGCCAGAAGGTGCCCTCCGGCTACTACAGCATCGAGCGGATGCTGGCCGCCGTGACCCGGCGCGACGGCAAGGTCGGCGTCTGCGGCACGTGCATGGACGCCCGCGGCCTGTCGGATGCGGATCTCGTCGGGGACGCACATCGCAGTAGCATGGACGAGCTGACCGACTGGACGCTCTGGGCCGACCGCGTCATCACGTTCTGAACGGCGCGGTTATCCCCCGACCGCCGCGGCCACCTCGGTCGACCCGGGGGTGAGGCGGACGATCCGTCGGGGCGGATACACGGCGGTCCCCTTCGGCCGCGACCTATCGATCTCGCCTCAGGCGCGCTGGCTTCTCTCCGGCGGGCAGGCCCCCGCCGGTTCGCGGGGGCAGGCGCCGCGCCGGCTCCTCCGCCACCTCCGGGTCGATGCCCCAGCGCCGCAGGAAGACGCCCGTCGTCGTCGAGCCGGCCTCGCGCAGCAGGCGGGCCACGTCGGCCGGTGTGTCCACGTCGCGACTCGCGCCGGGCACGCGTCGTTCCTCCACCGGCAGGCCGTGGACCTCCGCCTCGGCGCGGTGCGCGGCGGCGCTCTGCCCGCCATAGCGGAAGGGGATCGCGTCCGGCGGGCGCAATAGCAGCAGGTTCGTGCCGCCGTCGTCCGCCGGACAGATGCGGACGCGGGGGCCATCGGGGAGCGGCAGTACGAAGGCGCGCAGGTCCTCGGGCCGCAGCTCCGGCAGGTCGGCCAGCACCACCAGCAGCGCCTCGGGCCGTTCGACGAGCGCCGCTCGCCGCGCGAGCTCCAGCGCCGGGTTGAGCCCTCCTGCTCCGCCCGCCGGCTCGGGCACCGGCACCGCCCCCTGCTCCCAGGCGTGCTCCAGCAGATGGCCGTCCGCCGACACGACGAAGACGATCTCGGCCACGCCCGAGGCGTGCACCGCCTGCAGCACGTCCACCAGCATCACGTGCGCCAGCAGGTCGCGCTCCTCCGGCGTCAGCAGGGGCGCGAGCCGGCTCTTCGTCGCCCGCAGCGTGTTCGCGGGCACCAGCGCGGCGAGCCGCGTCATTCGAGGCCCAGCGCGGCGGCAGCCAACCGCGCCTTCTCGAACCGCCCGCGCATCAGCGTATCGGTGACGACGACGCGCATCCCCAGCCGCTCGACCTCGGGCGCCAGCGCCGCGTCCGCGCGGTCGAGCACGAACGTCCCGCACAGCCCCTGGTAGATACGGGCCACGCCCAGCGCCGTCGGCTCGTAGCCGAGCGAGGCGAGCAGCCGCACGGCCGGCCCTTTCACGGCCTGGCCGGCGATGATCGGCGAGACGGCAACCACGCGGGCGCCGCCTGCCTGGCCGGCAGATAGGGCGGCCTGGAGGGCGTCGCGATAGCCGGGCACGGCCAGCACCGGCGCGATGCTGAGCACCGGGTTGCTGGGCGCGATGCAGACACGGTCCGCGTCGGCAAGCGCCTCGAGCGCGCCCGGGGCGGGGCGCGCTCGGTCGGCGCCGGCGTACTCAACCGCCCGCACCTCCGGCTCGGTGCGCCGATGGACGAAGTACTCCTGGAACGGCAGCGTGCCGGCGTCGGTCAGCAGGCGCGTGGCCACCGCGTCGTCCGTCATCGGCAGCACGCGCGCCTCGACGCCCAGCGCCGCGCAGGTCGCCGCGGTGACCTCGTGCAACGCCCGCCCGGCCCGCAGCGCCAGCGTCCGGTGGAGGCAGGTGGCCAGGTCGTGGTCACCCAGGTTGAACCAGGCGTCCTCGCCCAGCCGCCGCAGCCCCTCCACGACGTGGAACGTATCGTGCAGCAGCCCCCAGCCGCGCGCCGTGTCGGCCAGCCCGGCCAGGTGATAGGTGACGATGTCGACGTCTGGGCAGACACGCAGGCCGTACATCTCCGCGTCGTCGCCGGTGTTGACGATGACCGTGACGTCGCGCGGCGGCACGACGCTCACCAGCCCTTCGAGGAAGCGCGCCGCGCCCACGCCGCCCGCGATGACCGCTACCCGCACGCCGGAAACCTCCGCGCGGCCGCTCCGTGGCAGCCCGCCGATCCGAGTGTAGAGGGCCGCGCGCGCGGCGACAGCAGTGTGGAGCAAGACGGACTGCTTCGTGGCCCCGCGGTGGCCGAACCCTGAGAGCTCTTGACATGCGGGGTACACGGGGCTACGTTGCAACCGCGATGAGCCCCCGGCGGTTGCCCGGCAACCGTCGGCAATGAGCCCCAAGGGGTTGCGGTGCAACCCCTTGTTTTATGGCCTTAACCAGCAGTTCTCGAGAGCGCTCGGCCGCAGCTCACGCACGATATCGGCCGCATCGCGCAGGCGTCGTGACGAGTTCCTCGTCCCGAACAGCGCGACCTCTACCGTTCGCCCCAGTTCCTTCACCGCGTAGACCGCATCGGCGAAATCGTTGTCGCCGCTCACGAGAATCGCCACGTCGTAGTTCTGACGGAACGCGTGCGTCAGCACGTCTGTTGCCAGCCGCACGTCGATCCCCTTCTCGGACGGCGGCACGCTCGGGAAGTTCTTGTAGACCAGATTCCCCAGCTTCACCTCAAACCTTGGCACGTCGCTGAGCTTCGCGAAGAACCGTTGCTGGTCGCGATACCGATCCGCCTCAAGCTTCTGATCGACGACCGCGTTGTAGTAGTACGCCCGCACGAGCTTGCGCTCCTGGGCCAACCACGCGCAGAAGCGTTCGAAATCCAGGTCGGTGCGCCCGCACACTTCCTTGAGGTGGTGGTACAGGTTGCTGCCATCGATGAAGATCATGACCCGCTCGGCCAACGCGCCCTCTCCCAAACGTGCGATCGTTCGCCTAAGATTAGCAGGCCGGCGCAGTTGCCGTTGGTCGAATCCATCCACCGAGTCACCACAGCGCGCGCCCTCATACCCTGTCCTCCCGGAGCACCGTGTGCCGCTCGCCATCGTCAACCTCACCGCCGTCACGCCGGACGCGACGCTCCCCGGGGCGACCGTCTTGCTCGATGGCGACCGCATCGCGGCCGTCGCCCCGGGCCTCGCCGTGCCCGATGGCTGGCCGTCCCTCGACGCCGCCGGCTGCTTCGCCGTTCCCGGCTTCATCGACCTGCACGTCCACGGCGGAGGCGGCTACTCCTGCTCCACCAACGACCCGCGGGAGCTGCGACGATACGCCGCCTGGGTGGCCGCAACGGGCGTCACCGCGTTCCTCGCCGGCGTCGTCGCGCCGACGCCCGCCGCCGGCCACGCCGCCCTGGCCGCCGTCGCCGCTGCCGACGCCGACACCGCGGGCGGCGCGCGGCTGCTCGGCGCGCACCTCGAGGGCCCGTTCCTCAACCCGGCGCGGCACGGCGCGTTTCCGCCGTCGTCGCTGCGGCCGCCGGACCTCGGCGAGCTGCGCGGCTACCTCGCTGCCGCGTCCGGCGCGCTGCGCATCCTCACCTTGGCGCCGGAGCTGCCCGGCGCGGCCGCCCTCGTCCACGCGGCGCTCGACGCCGGCGTGCGCGTCTCCATGGGCCACAGCGACGCGACGTACGACCAAGCGCTGCAGGCGCTGGACCAGGGTCTCCGCCACGTCACGCACTGCTTCAATGCCATGCGCCCGTTCCACCACCGCGACCCGGGCATCATCGCCGCCGCGCTTGCCGACGCGCGGCCGACCGTCGAGCTGATCGCGGACGGCGTGCACGTGGCGCCCGGCGCCCTCCGGCTGGCGATCGCCGCCGCCGGGCCGGGGCGCGTCTGCCTGGCGACGGACGCTATCCCTGTGGCGGGACAGGCAGGCGGCACGGAGTTCGACCTGGGCGCCGTCCGCGGACGGGTCGTGGATGGCGCCGCTCGCCTGTCCGACGGGACGCTGGCCGGCTCGGTGGCCACCATGGCCGGCAACGTCCGCCGCCTCTCCCGTGAGCTCGGCGTGCCGCTCGCCGACGCCGTCCGCATGGCCTCGACGACACCCGCGGCCGCGCTCGGCATGGGCGACCGCTTTGGCCGTCTCGCGCCGGGCTTCGCCGCCGACCTGGTGCTGCTCGACGCCGACCTGCGGCCGGTTCGTACGTTCGTTCGCGGTCGCCAGGTGTGGCGCGCGGAGGGCGGCGGCCGGGGCGCTCAGATACCTTGACGCAAAGGTTAAGTCTGCGAGAATACGGCTGGCCGGGCGGTAGGCGCCGCTCCGCCGCGTTACCTTGCGTCCCAGGAGCCCGCCGTGGACTTCCACGATTCGCCTCAAGAGACCGCGTTCCGTGCCGAGGTGCGCGACTTCCTCCGCCGCGAGCTGCCGCAGCGTGGCGGGATCGACCCCTACGCCGGCTTCGGCGGGGCGGACTTCTACCTCCAGTTCATGGACAAGCTCGCCGCCCGCGGCTGGGTCGCGCCCGCCTGGCCGAAGGAGTACGGCGGCGCTGGCCTCTCCGTGGTGCAGCAGTTCATCTTCAACCAGGAGATGGCGACGGCGCGCGCTCCGCGCCCCTCACCGATCGCCGTCGGCTTCGCCGGGCCGACGCTCATCGTCCACGGCACCGAGGATCAGAAGCAGAAGTACCTGTCCGAGATCCTCTCCGGGCGCGTCCACTGGTGCCAGGGCTATTCCGAGCCCGGCGCCGGCTCGGACCTGGCCTCGCTCCAGACCCGCGCCGTGCACGACGGTGATGATTACGTCGTCAACGGCCAGAAGATCTGGACGTCGCTGGGCCACCTCGCCAAGTGGATGATCCTCCTGGCCCGCACCGACCCGGACGCACCCAAGCACCGCGGCATCTCCTACTTCGTCCTCGACATGAAGTCGCCCGGCGTGACCGTCCGTCCACTGGTCAATATGGCCGGCACGCACGAGTTCAACGAGGTCTTCTTCGAGGACGTGCGCGTGCCGCGCGAGAACCTCATCGGCGAGGAGAACCGCGGCTGGTATCTCGCGCAGACCACGCTCAGCTTCGAACGCTCCAACATCGGCTCCGCCGTCGGCCAGCAGCAGATCGTCGAGGACTTGATCCGCGTGGCGAAGGATCCGTCGACCGCCGGTATGCGGATGGATGGCATCAACCACGCCGTGCGGACCGAGCTGGTGGACCGCTACGTCGAGACCGAGGTCGCCACGATGATGAGCTATCGCATCGTGACGATGCAGGCGCGCGGCCTCATCCCCAGTCAGGAGGCGAGCGCGGCCAAGCTGTTCAGCACCGAGCTCAACCAGCGCATCTACCGCACCGCGATGAAGGTTCTGGGGCCGTACGGCCAGGTGCTGGGCAGATCGCCCGCGCACGCGCTCTTGAAGGGCCAGGTCGCGTACATGTACCTGCGCTCGGTAGCCAACACCATCGAGGGCGGCACCAGCGAGATTCAGCGCAACATTGTCGCCACCCGCGGGCTCGGCCTGCCGCGCAACTGACCGGCGCCGGTGTGGGCGCGCGGGCGGGACACGTCCTGGCTCACCGAGGGCCGGACAGGTGCGGACGATACGCCGGCGTCAGGCGGCGCCGACGGCGCGCAGGAACTCCCGCACGGCACGGACGAATGCCACCGGTTGGTCACCCTGCACCGTGTGGCTCGCCCGTTCGATCGTCACGAGCTGGGCGCGCTGCATCGAGTCCCTCATGTGCGCCGCCACGTCCGCGGCCAGTACGTGTGAATCCCCGCCCCGCACGATCAGGCAGGGAGCCGTAATCTTGCCGAGCGCCCGCCAGAGATGCTCGCTTTGACGGTCGGACGCGTCCTGGGGGCGTCCGCGCGCGTCCCGCCACTTGGGGTCGTACTTCCAGGTCCAGCCGCCACGTTCGGTCCTTCTCAGGCTGTGGACGAGACTGTAGCGGAGATGCTCGCGCGGGCGAAGCGGATTGAACTCCACCGAGCGTTCCAGGAACGCGTCGAATGTCGGCAGCTCTTCGCTCGTGCTGGCGCGGAATCGGGCCAGCTCCGCACGGCCCTCTCCACGGCTCTCCGGTCCAACGTCGACCAGCACCACCGCCCTGATCGCGTCCGCGTGCTCGGCCGCATAGCGCATCGCCACCAGGCCCCCCATGCTCATACCGACGAGCACGAACGGACCAAGACGCAGGTGAGCAACGAAAGCATCGAGGTCCTGGACGAAGTCCTCCCATTCGTACGAATCCGCCCATGAGCTGTCACCATGCCCGCGCTGATCGAGCGCGTACAAGTGGTAGTCCTGCCACAGCAACAGTGCAGGGATATCCCACGTGTGCGCCGTCTGGCTACCACCGTGGAGCAGGATGACCGGAGGCTGTCGAGAGTCTCCCCACTCCAGGTAGTGCAAACGACGACCGGCGCGCTCGAACCATCGATCATCCGGGGTGACGATCTCCGGAGCCGGCAGGCCCAGCGCTTGCACGGTCGTGGCGAGCAGATCCTGGTAGTCTTCCATTGCCATAGCCTTCCTCCCCGTGGCCCCCCTGCTCGGGCGACGACATGTCGAAACCGGCCATCCCTCCCTCGATCCCGTGGAGAGGGTAGATTGCGCGCAACGCCTTTGCAAGCGAATGGCGGATCTCTCATCGCTGCGTCGCAGGCGTCGAACCGCACCACATGCGAGGGCTCACCGAGGTGCGTGTCGGATAGAATGGAACGGCGGGGAAGCGGTGGTTCGGAGGTGGCTCATGCAGGTTCTGGTGCTTGGAGGTACCGGTCCCACCGGGCGCGTGATCGTTGAGAACCTCCTCGCCGGCGGCCACGATGTCACGGTCTACCATACCGGACGCCACGAGACGGCGTTCTCGCGCGATGTGGAGCACATCCATGGCAGCACCCGCGAGACGGCCGAGATGGCACGGGCACTCGAAGAGCGACGCTTCGACGCGGCAGTAAACACGGGAGCCAGGGTGTTTGCAGTTCTCGAGGCGCTCCCGGGCCGAGCCCGTCGCCTGATCACCATCAGCGGCAACGGGCGTTACAAGAACATGTGGTCGGACGACCCGAGCTTCGCGGGCGTCCCACTTCCTGTCAGGGAAAGCGATCCGGGCTGGGACGACCTGGAAGGGCACCGATTCCATACCCTGGTGGCGCAAGGGGAGGAAGCGGCCTTCCGTGCGCACCAACGCGGGGATCTCAGCGTGACGGCGCTTCGCTACCCCCTGGTGTACGGCCCGTTCGCGAACCCTCCGCATGAGTGGTACCTGGTTCGGCGGGTGCTGGACCGCCGTACCGAAGTGCTGCTACCGGGTGACGGCCTGATGCTGCCTCAGCGTGGCCACGTGCGGAACCTTGCTCACGCGGTGATGTTGGCGTTGGAACATCCGGCCGCCGAGGGCAAAGTGTACAACGTGGGTGACACGCGAGCGCTCACCGCGCGTCGCATCAGCGAGGTCGTTGCTGATGCCCTCGGCCACCGATGGGACCTCGTGCCCTGCCCGCTTTCGCTATGGAACGGGCGCAACCCGCTGGCGCGCAATCAATCGAACCTGTGCGACTACTTCAGGATTCGCGCGGAGCTTGGCTACGAGGACGTCGTGGACCCGGAGACGGGAACGGCGGAGGCCGCTCGATGGATGGCCGCCCACCCGTACGAGCGCCACGGCCCGGAGGAGCAGGCAATGCATCCCCAGGCGTTCGACTACGCGGCGGAGGATGCGGTCATCGCCGCGATGCGCGCCATCCAGGCGTGAACGCCACTGCCCCACTGGCGGCTCATCCAGGCCCGGGCCCGTGGGGGATCGTTCCGGGCCACAGGGCTCGCCGAGCACAGGATCCCCGACGCGTCAGGCAGCTCCTGCCGGCGGGTGGGATCGGTCCAAGAGGAACCAGCGTCACGCGCGGAGTCGAAGGCACTCAGAGTCAGAGGCGTGCGAGCACCGTGGCCCCAAGGCTCGCCAGCGACGAGGCGATCAGCAGCCCGAGCACCACTTTGACGAACGCCGCCTCGGACACGAACGATCTGAACCTGCGACCCAGCAGCAGCCCGCCCGCGACAAACGGGGCCAAGAGCATGGCGAGTGTCAGCTCCGAGCGGTGGATCTGACCTGCCGCCGCGAGCGAAGCGATGCCGATGATGCCCGACGGCACGATATAGGCGACCATCGTGCCCCGCAGCTCCTCGGCCCGGAAGCCGCGGCCGAGCAGATAGAACACAACCGGCGGACCGCCCATCCCGGTCGTCGATCGCAGGAGGCCACTGAATGCTCCGACGCCCAGCGCGCCACCGGCGCTCGAGCGAATCCGAACGCGCTCCCGTTGCGCCCACACGAGGGCGGCCATGACGACCACCCCGACCGCGACCGCGATCTTGATCCACCCAGTCGAGAGCTCTCGAAGGAGCACGGCGCCCACGGGCGCGCCCACCGCGAATCCGACCACCAGCCAGCTCACCTCGCGGACGCGAACGCCGGCCCGGAGATCGAGCAGCAGCGGCAGGGTCGTGCCGATGTTCAGGAGATTCGCCACGACGACGACCGACTTGGCGTTTTCGATCACCGAGGCAAGCGGGACGAACGCGAGGGCGATCCCGAATCCGGTGAAGGACCGAACCGTGGCGGCGCCGAGCGCGAGAATCGCCAACAGCGCATCGCGCAGCACCTCATGCTGACTCGGCATCGCACATCACGTTCCCACGATCACTGCTCGCGCGTTCCGACCCGCCGGATTGCGCCGAGCGCGCTCCTGCTCGACCTTCGCCGGCCGCCCGAGGCGACCACGAAGTCCGACTACCTCAAGGTGCCGCCGCTCCAACGAACGATCCACCACGGTGCGTGGTCGCCCCGCGCATGCCGCCGGACCCACTGCACATGTTTCCCCCAGGGGCATCTGCCAAAGCGGCCACGTCGCACAAGCCGCGCCTGAGACACGGCAGACGAGCCCATCCCGCTTGGCTACCTATCCAGCCACTTGTCCGCCGTCTACGTCGATTACGGCGCCATTCACGAAGCCGGCTTTCTCTGAGACCAAGAACGTCACCACAGAAGCGATCTCCTCCGGGCTCGCGACCCTCCCCACGGGGATCTTCGATACGAGAGCCGCGCGCACCTCATCCTCACTCCGACCAGTGCGGCGGCATTGGTCTGCGATCAGGTAGCGCAGACGCTCCGTCGCCACTGGCCCCGGGTTGACACAGTTGACCGTGATTCCCCACTTGCCGTATCGAGCTGCCGCACAGCGGGTGAGCATCACTAGCGCCGCATTTACGGCCGCCGGCGCGAAGTTCGCATCCTGGGGTTTGACGCCATGTATGCCAACGATATTGATGACTCTACCCCACCCTTGCGCCTGCATGCTCGGGATGGCCGCGTTCATGGCCCTTACGTATCCCAGTAACTTCGAGTTGATGCCCAGCGCCCAGGCAGACTCATCGAGTGCCTCGAGCGGTCCAGCCGGCACCGAACCGATGCTGTTCACAAGGACGTGGACCATCGGCAGCTTCGCGAGCACCTCGGAACTAAGCCGGCTCTCGGAGTCCGGCTCCGCCAGGTCCGCGCACACAGTCACGACCTCAGCACCGCGAACGGTGCCGCGCAGACGAGTCGCAGCCAGGTCTAGCCTGTCCTGGTTGCGACCCACGATGGCCACGCGAGCGCCCTCCGCCACCAGCTGCTGGGCGACAGCCGCACCAATACCACGACTTCCACCGCTCACCACGGCGACCTTGCCCTCCAGCCCCAGATCCACGCCTCCTTGGCCTCCGTTTCCGCCGCAGCAGGTCATTATCTCGCGCCGAGCGGTACACCGCCCGCCACATCGAGCCACGCGACCACTTGCCACCCCAGTGCCCCGCTCCCCGATCCGTTGCACCTCGCCCTGCACTCGCCGGGTAGCACCCCTTGCCGACGTAACCGACTGGTCGGCCTCACTGTACCATCTGGTGCACTCCTGCCGATTGCCAACGCAGTAGCCGGCGCCTGACCCAGCGCAGCATTGTAGCGATCGCGGTTGTCACAATCATCAGTACGAAGAGGTATGCTAGCATGTGGTTCGTACGAAACAGCCCAGAGTAGTATGATATTCTAACCCCAATACCCCTCTGGCCCGCCAGCATCTCACCAGTCACCGTGCCAATGAAGCCATAGATCATCGCAAGCTCCAAGCCTGCAAAAATGCTGGGCACAGAAGACGGCAGCACAAACTTGCGGAACGTCTGCCAGGCGCCTGCCCCAAGTGATCTCGCAAGGACGAGGTGGTCACGGTCGACACTGTCGATGCCCGCAACCGTATTAAGGAAGACCACGAAGAAGGCCACGCTCGCGCTTAGGAATACCTTCGACTCGAGGCCGATGCCGAACCAGAGCAAGAAGAGCGGCGCAAGCGCGACCCGCGGAAGACTGTTGAGGGCAACAAAGAGGGGATCGACCACGGCGTACACCAAGCGAAGCCGACTGAGCACAAAGGCAAGGACGATGCCGCAGGCAGACGCGGCCACGACCCCGACCAGGGTCGCCTCAACGGTCGCGGCCACGTCTTCCCACAGCATGTTTCCCCGGATAAGCTCCCACAGCGATCCGAGGACCTTCACGGGTTGGCCCGTAAAAATGGGATTCATCCATCGTTCGCGCGCTGTCAGTTCCCAGAAGAGACAGACCACGACCACGACGAGCACGGTACCAAGTCGGGTCGCAGTAGATCGCCACAGCGCCTGCCGGCGAGGCGAGGAGTTCGGTGCACTCCGCGACAGATCGAGTGAATCATCCTGGGTCGCGGTCGCTTGAAAGGCGTCGCTTGCCATGTTAGACGGTCACCTCGCTCTTGAAGACATCCCACACCTGCTGAAGGATGCGGTGGTAGGAGGCGTCAGCCTGGAGTTGGGTCACGCTGCGAGGCCGCGGCAAATCGATTGGGAACTCAGCCTTGACCCTTCCCGGTCGCTGCGAGAAAACGACGAGACGATCGGCGAGAGCGACGGCTTCGGCCAAGTCGTGGGTCACAAAGAGCACGGTGCTCGACTGATGCTGCCAGAGCCGCATGAACTGCTCCTGGAGCGCCAGACGTGTTTGCGCGTCGAGCGCCGAGAACGGCTCGTCCATCAGTAGCGTGTTCGGTCCGGTGACAAGCGTCCTCGCTAGGGCGACACGTTGGCGCATGCCATGCGAGAGTTGCGCCGGATAGGCGTGCGCGAACTCGCCCAGACCTACGGCCACAAGGGCCTGTGACGCAAGCCTGTGGCGGTCCTTGCGCGCAGCCTTGCGAATCTCGAGAGGCAGAGCGACGTTGGCTTCAGCGGTCCTCCATGGCAACAGGCCGTCGCGGGCGAACAAGTATCCAATATCTGGCGCGCCGATCTCAGGGCGGTGCCCGTTCACGAGAACCTCACCGTGCTGCGGATCTATCAGTCCACCGACCATGTTGAGAACGGTGGTCTTCCCGCACCCACTGGGACCCACAATCGCGAGAAACTCGCCCGACGCCACGTCCAGCGATACGCCGTCAAGCACCGACACCCTTCTCGCATCCCCGGGCCCGGCCAAGCCGAACCAGTGCCGTACTTGGCGAACAGCAATCGTGCTGCCAGGCATGCTACCCTTCCTTCTTACCCAGGGCGCCGGTCAGGGCGCGGTCGGCGCTCCCGCCCAGACGACGTCCGAAAACGAGACCGGGGACTTCAGGTTACCGAAGTGCGTTTCGAACTTCTCCCACGCATCAACGCTGGCGCGGCTCACGTCCACACCCGCATGACCGGCCCACAGTTGCGCCAGTTGGCGGTTCAGCTGCTCTGCGTTGGGCACCGTCGTGGCGACGCCCGCCCGAGCCACCATTATGCGAGCGAGCGCATCCAGATTCGCGGGGTCATGAACCCATGCATTCGCCTCCCTGTACGCCTCAACAAACCTGCGTGCCACGTCCGCGTGTGATTTCAGGTACGCCTCGGAAGCGACCTTGACCTGAAAGGTACCGCCCATCGTGCGGACCTCGGATGGACCCTCTCCGGTCGCAAGGTTGACGACGACCTGGCCGAATCCTTCTTGAACAGCGATCTGGTCGCCGGGGTCGGCCGTCATGATCGCGTCAACCGACCCGTTTTGCAGGGCCGTCAGCTGGGTTGGGACCGAGCCGACTCCGATGTATGTTGCCGAGTCTGGACTCAGCCCTGCGCCCTGGAAGAGCGCGCGCACGAAGAGTTCCGAGCCGGTGCCCAAACCGAATACGCCGATTTTCTTGCCGACCAGGTTCTTCATCACCGCCGGATAGCCCTTTGAGAGATCTGGCAGCGGCAGGCTCTTACGCGCGGTTAGGGCGTAGGCAACTCCCGTCGACTCACCGGTTACCACACGGATCGCGAGCCCTTTCGCGCGCGCCAGGATCACGTTATCGAAAGAGCTGTCCGAGAATTGCAGGTCGCCGGACAGGACCTGTGATATCCCCGCTGGGCCACTGGCGACCGGCACCAGCGTCGCGTTGAGGCAGTTCTTGTGGAAGAATCCCGCGTCTTTGGCGACGAATGTGAGCATGTTGTTCAGCAGACCAGCAAAGATCATCACGCGGATGTCGTCATAGTGCGTACAATTCCCGGTCGGACTCGAGACCGCCACTGCCGACGCGGACGAAGCCGGTTGCGTGGTCGCCGTTGATGCTGGCTTCGAAGACGAGCAACCCGCGAAGAAAGCGAAGGCCACGACCACGGCCGTGAACAAGGGCACTTGAGTGCGCGGACGGATCCTTCTCGCCGCATACATCGCCTATCCTCCCGCCGTCGCGGGCACGGTTTCCGTGTCCCGCCCGATGCCTGCTTCCGTCGTGCGCGCCTCGATCTCGTAGAGCTGCTCGACGCCGATCGTCGAGCCCACTTCGTCAATCAGCGCACCGATCTCCCGCGGGGTCATTCCCGTGCCACGCCCGTTGATGGTCCCCTGTCGGAGCCTTTGGTAGCCGCCTCTCAGTGCTTCGAAGGCAAGCACAAACACTGGAAAGGGATAAACAGACAACGAGTATCCTGCCTTCGCCATCTCGGAGTCCGGACGCGTCGGCCCGTAGGCGGCCATAGCGGCGAGCGGCACCGAGGTCCCGCGGGTGACCTCCTCGAAGTCCGTCGCGGTCACCGGGCGGAACATGAGCACGTCAGCACCGGCCTCGACGTATGCAGCTCCTCGATCCAGCGCCCGTCTCACCCCCTCGTGCGCGATCGCGTTGCAGCGCGCGATGATAACCGTGCCGAGGTTACGGCGGGCGTCCGCCGCGGCGCGTATCTTCCCCACCATTTCGTCGGTCGATACCAGGTGCTCGACGCCCTTGTGATGGTGCACCCGCTTCGGGGCAACTTGGTCCTCGATTTCGACCGCGCAAGCGCCCGCTTGCTCGAGCGCACGCACGGCCCTAGCTGTGTGGACGGCGTCTCCAAAACCGACCCCGGCGTCCGCCACTACACTGACGCCGTCCACCACCTCCCGGATCGACCGAACCCGTTCCGCGACCTCTGTAACCGTGAGAAGCGCCTCCGTGACAGCCAGCGTGTAGCCCAGGACCCCCCCGGCCAGATACACCGTGTCGAATCCCGCGCCCTTGGCTAGCGCCGCCATCAATGGGTCGATCGCGACTGGAGCGCTGATCACCTCAGCCGTAGGACGCACCATGCGCTCTCTAAAGCTCTGGCCCACTCTCATCAGCTCCTCTCTCCGTAATGGCCGGACGTCAGTACCTGCGCTACGATGCAGCCCCGGCTCGTGCCTTCCCGGGGAACGCGGCCTGCATCTGATCGATCTGCGCGTTGAGATCCAGGATGTACCGCTCCATCGCGGCCACATCGTCGTCGGTCAAGTGCGCGTACCGCCGCTGCATGCCGACATACGCGCGCAGCTTCTCTGGCATCTCGTCGGCGTCGAACCGCACCGTTCTCCGGAAGCCGTCGTCCGACCACTCCCACAGCGGCCAGATCCCGCAGTCGATGCCGAGCTTCGTGATCTCATACGAATCCGAGTCGTTGTAGCCCCAGGACAATGTGCACGGCGTGAACACCTGGATGAACGACGGCATATTGTCGAGACCCTGGAGGATCTTCCTCTCGAAGTCCCGGATGTGCGCCGGAGAGGCCGTCGCGGCATAGCGGGCGCCGCTGTACCGGATCATCATCGCCGGTTGTTTGCGAGGGTTGACCCTCCCGTTGGGTCCACCAACACGTCCACTCGGCCTCGTGCTCACTCGGGCGAACATGTCCGTCATGCCGGTGGCATGCGTGCCGCTGGCCGCGTACGACTGGTTGTCGCAGATGATGTGCATATACGGGGCGCCGTACTGGAATGCGCCCGAGAAGTCATCGAACCCCATGTCGATCTGGCCGTCCCCGTCGATCACGACGAGCGGCCGATCTATCCCGCGCATCTCCATGGCCGCGCGAATGCCCACGCAGCCGCTGTCGTGGGTGCCGATACCGCTGCGGTGCATGATGTCGCGGCCGATGCCGCACCCTTGGCCGAAAACGATCGGCTGGTCACCCCGCTGTTCCGCGAGCTGAAACACGATCTCCATCACCAGCTTGGTGGCCAGGTTCGAGGGGCATCCCGGGCATTGGGATGCGTCGATGTTCCGGTAGGGACGAGCTTCCTTGGTTTCAAGCACCATCTTCATGGCGATCTCGCTCCTCTCTCTTCGTCAGTGCGCGCCGTGGATACCCGTGGGACCACTCGCACGCCTTGCTCAACGATCGTCTTCTTCCTTGGCGACCTTGAACCTCCAGGACGTGACCGGGACCGCGTCCGGCGCGCTGATGGCAACGGCCGCTTCCTCAACGAGCTCGTTGCAGTCGCGCACGGTGAAATCCCTGCCGCCAAGCGCGACCGTCCTGCCCAGCATGAGCGGCCGATCGGGCTCGTCGTAGAGCGCCGACCGGAGCTCGTGATAGAGCAGCTCCACCGGGTTGCGGTCCAACGTCATCACGACGCGGGCGCCGCCCGCCGCCTGACGAACGGCCTCGGTCGGGAATGGGCGCAGGACTCGGACCTTGAGGACTCCCACTCGGAACCCGCGGGCCCGCATCTGATCCGCAGCCTCGCGCGCGACGGTGGCGATGTTCTCCATCGCGACCAGCACGATATCCGCGTCCTCGGCGCGATAGGTCTCGACCAGTCCTCCGTAACCCCGACCAAAGACCCTCAGGTACTCGCGATGCGCCTCTTCGATGGCGTTCTTGGCGTTCACGTTCAGGGCGCGGTCGATCTGGTAACGGCCCTCCATGTAACGCGGCTCGTCTCCTGCCCCGCCCGCCGGCCGATTCCCGTAGATCTCCGCCAGATCCGTGGTCAACAGGTCCTGCCCCGGCAGAAGCTGGTAGGGCGGCAGGAAGGCGTCAACGGCCTCCTGGCTGGGCATCTCGACCGGCGCAGTCGAGTGCGAGACCTCCCAGCCCGGCCATGTCACGAAAGCCGGCAGCATGACGTCGTGCCGCTCCGCCACCCAATAGGCCTGCAACACCGTGTCGAACACCTCCTGCGGGTTCTCGCAGTAGAACTGGAGCCAGTGCGTGTCCCGGTAAATGATCGTGTCGTGGTCGTCCGGAACGATGATCGTCGGCGGCTCCATGGCGCGATGGGCGACGGTCACCACGATCGGCACCCGCGCGTACGCCGACCAGAACAGCGGTTGGTAGGCGAAGACGAGCCCCTCCGAGTTCGTGCTGAACGATGCGCGCACCCCGCATTGCGTCGCCGTGATCTGGGCGTTCACGACGCTCCGCTCGTTCTCGAGGTCGATGATCTTGGCGTCGAGCTGCCCCCGGTTCACCATCCGCACCAGGTGCTCGCCCACTTCGTCCGATGGCCCGATGGGGAAGAAGCACACGACGCCAACACGTGCGAGCCGGCTGGCCTCGGCGGCCGCCTGGTTGCCGGTGATGATGACGGTCTTGTGCTCGCGCACGAATCGATCGGTCGCGGTGGTCACGCCACACCTCCCTTCACGCCCTGCCGGGCCCCGAAAAACGGCTCCACCGTAATCCCGCCATAGTTTGGGTTCGTTCGCACGATCTCGGTCTCGTTGAACATGTGAATCGCGCTATACACACACACCTCCGCGCAGATGCCACAACCGCGACAATGGTCAACATCGATGCGGTAGCCTTGATGAGGCGGACCGGCGAGGCTCGGATGGCGCACGATGAAGCCCGTGTTGTCGGGGCACATCACCTCGCTCAGGCACATGTCATTGCAGGCGCAGAGCCCGTCCTCACAGATCGGGATGCTCGTTCGCCAGATGTGGGGATCTCCGTTCGGCAGCCCGGGCATGGGCCGCTTCTGCAGCGGCGGTTGGATTGGCAACGACATGGGGTCCACCGGCGGTTCATCTTCAAGCACCGCGTCGGACAGCGAGACCACCTCGGGGGCGATCTGCAGTCGCTCGCAGGCCACGCGCGCAGCCTCCACGTTCTGCTCCCCCAGCCGCCCGGGGAAGTGCTCACGCACCACGTCGAAGAAGACCTCCATGTCAAGGGCATGGGTGACCGCGATGTACGCGCCGGCCATGACGATCCCGACCGGCGGCGGATCGCGCTTGAGAACCTCCTTGGCGACGCCCGTGGCATCAACGGCCGCCACCGTGCCGCGGAACTTGAACGGCAAGTCGAGCTCGGTCGGCGCAAGGGTGGTGTTGACGATCAGGTTGCCCGTGCGCAGGCGCCCGATAGCATCGGCGACCACGGGATGAGCGCGCTTCCCGGCAACTCTGAGCAGGCCGTCCCAGAAGACGAGCACGTCGTCAGGGTTGTAGTTGGGCGACGCGATCGGGATCCGCTCCGGGCCGGCTTTGAGATACGAAACTACCGGCGAGCTCTTCGATCTCGTACCGGGGAAGACCTGCGATGCCACATGATAGCCGTATTGCTCATAGAACGTCCTCGCCAGGATCTCCATCGTCTGCACGGATCCCTGTGAGGACATGCAGACCAGATTGATCTCCCTTACAGCTCCCATCGAAATGCTCCCTCCATACGTTCGTCATGCTCCGTGCTGCGAGGCGCCATGACACGGCTGCCCCCTGCGCCTCATCCACGCGCCAGTTTCGATATGCACATCGGGCGGCGGTGACGGCATCGACACGGGCTTCTCACCAGCCTCGCAACGAAGGATCCAGGTAGTCGCGCAGGGCATCGCCGAGCAAGTTCACGAAGAGCACCGCCAGGGAGATGGCGACGCCGGGGAACACGGCGACCCATGGGTCCTGGAGCATGTAGTTGATCGCGCCAGCGCTCAGCATGCTGCCCCAATCGGGGGTCGGCGGCGGTACCCCGAGACCCAGATAGCCCAGCGCGGCTTCGGCCAGGATGGCCTGCGCGAAGCCCAGGGCCCCGAACACCAGCGTCAAGGAGGTGACGTTGGGCACGATGTGCCGCCACATGATGCGAATCTGCGAGGCGCCCGCGCTGCGGGCCGCCAGCACGAACGTCACCTCCTTCAGCGCCAACGTGCTCGAGCGAATCACCCGGATGACCGTCGGTGTCGAGCCGAGCGCGATCGCCGCGACGATGACGGGCAGGGAAGCCCCGAACAGCGCCACCACCACCAGGGCGAGAAGCAGCACGGGAAACGCGGTAACCGCGTCGACCACCCGCTGGAAGACCAGGTCGAAGACCCCTCCCACGAAGCCCGAGAGCACGCCGAGCACCAACCCGGCCAGCACGCTGACGGCGGACGCGATCGCGCCGATCAACATCGCCGTACGTGCTCCCCAGATAATCCGGCTGAGCATGTCGCGACCGAGCTGGTCCGTGCCCAGCGGATGGGTCGCCGAGAAGCGCTGCAGCGGGATGCCGGTTGCGAGCGGGTCGTGGGGCGAGATGACATTGGCGCTTGCCGCCATGGCGGCGAACGCCAGCAACCCCACCAGACCCGCCGCGCCAGCCGGCTCACGCCGAGCGAAACGCGCGACCCCTCCGAGCCAACGGCGCAAGGTCCTTTGCCAAGCGGCGGAAGGCCTCGCTCCGGCCGGCGCCAGCGCCTCGCGCCCCACCCCGGTTTCACCCACCATCTGCAGCCCGGCTGGTTCGTGCTCGGCGGTCATGAGTAACGAATCCTCGGGTCGAACACGGCGTACGCCACGTCGGTCAGCAGATTCACGAGCATGACCATGAGCGCGAACACGAGCACGTTCAACTGCACCTGGGTGTAGTCGCGATGCACGATGGATTCCAAGGTCAGGCGGCCCAGGCCGGGAAGCGCGAAGACCTGCTCCTGCACCACCACGCCGCCGAGCAGGATCCCGAACTGGGCGCCGATCAACGTGAGCACGGGAACGCCGGCGTTCCGCATCACGTGCCGCCCGGCGATCGTCCTGCCGGCCAGGCCCTTGGCTCGCGCCGTACGCACGAAGTCGCTACGGAGAAAGTCGAGCACCACGGAGCGTGTGACCCTGATGGTCGTGGCGGCCAGGTACACGGCGATCACCGCCGACGGCAGGACCATCTGCTTGACGTTCTCGACGACGTCCTTCCACAACGGGGTGTAGACCAGCGGCGGAGCGTAGCCCCACCACACCGAAGGCAGCACGATCAGCATCGTCCCCAACCAGAACCCGGGAACGGCCAGGCCGACGACTGATGCGAATCTCAGTCCATGGTCGGTGAGGCCGCCTCGCCGATAGGCCGCCGCCACCCCCACCGGCACGCCGACCAGCGTCGCCAGCAGCACACTCAGGACCGCCAGCTCGACGGTGACCGGAAGATACCGACCCACCTGGCCCAGGGTGTTGCTGCCGGTCCACAGCGAGCGGCCAAAACGCCCGCCCGCGATGTCCCGCAGCCAAAGGCCATACTGGACCGGGATCGGGCGATCCAGGTGCCACTGGTGCTCCAGCTCCTTGATCGCCTGCTGGCTGCCCGCTCCCGATTCGGCGAGCTGCAACTGTGCCGCGTTTCCCGGGGCGACCCGAATCAGCACGAAGACCACCACCGTCAGCAGCAGCAACGCCGGCACCATCAGCACCAGTCGTCGGAAGACGTACGGTAGCATCCCTCATCCGCCCGCGATCACGTTATCCCTTGGTGGTCCACAGGTGCTCAGCGCCCCAGCCGTAGTCGTTCGCCACCCAGAAGTTCTCCAGCCAAGGCTGAGTGAAGCTGTGCACGTCCCAATCGAAGGGATTCAGTATGGTGTTGACGTTTGCAAGGATGTACTTCTGGGCATCATGGACCAGCTTCTGCCGCTGCTGCGCGTCGAACTCGCCCCGCTGCTTGTCGATCATCGCGTCCAGCGTGGGGTCGTCGATATGGGTCTCGTTACGCGCGCTCTTCGAGTAGTAGAGCGCGTAGAGCTGCTGGTCGGGATCCACGAATCCCGTGTACGTGCCATAGATCATGCTGTAGTCGCCGCCGGCGGGAGACTTCGTCTTGATGAACGTGGCGTAGTCCACGGTCTTCACATCCAGCGTGACGCCTGCCTGGCGCGCCTGCTCCACATAGAGCTGCACCGCCTGCAACATGACGGACCCGTAGCCGGTCGTGGTGGTGAGGGTGGTGCTCAGATTGGCGACCCCTGCTTCCTGGAGCAGTTGCTTGGCCTGTTGGACATCCGGCTTGAGCAGGGTCTTCAGCTCATCCTGGCTGAGCGACCACTGTCCCATGCCCGGCGACACCGGACCACTCCAGTAGCCTTTCCCGAAGCCGAGGGTCTCGATGAAGGACTGCGGGTTCATGAGCAGACGCATGGCCTTGCGCACCCGCGGATCCTTGAATGGCGGCCGGTCCATCCGCATCTGAGGACCCTGCTGAAACAGCGACATCTGCGGGTGGTCGCGCACCCCGGTGGCGTACTGCATCGACTGGAGGGTCTTGGGAGGCTGCGGGCCCAGTCCCGTGGTGTACAGGTCGACCTGGCCGCTGCGAAACGCGGACTGTTCGGCGCTGTCATCCGGGATCACCGCGATGACGAACCCGTCAAGATAGGGCTGGCCCGACACGAAGTAGTCCGGATTGCGCACGTAGTTGTAGCGGCTGCCTTTGGTGTAGTCCTTGAGCATGAAGGGCCCGGTCCCGACCACCGGCCCCCGCTGGAGATTGCCGTTCTGTTCCACGGCCTCCTTCGCCACGATCCACGAGTACTGCCACGCCAGATTCGTGAGGAACGGGGCGTAGGGGAACTTCAGAGTGAAGCGAACTGTGTCGGGGGCCGTCACCTCGACCTTGTCGATCATGTCCAGCAGATAAGCCGACGGGTTCTTCTTGGCGATGAATCGCTCGTAGGTGTACTTGACGTCGTCCGCGGTCAGAGCCCTGCCGCTGACTGGCGGCAGATTCTGCCACTTCACCCCCGGACGGAGCTTGAACACGTAGGTCGTCTTGTCCGGCTGCTCCGGCATCGCGGCAGCCACGTCCGGTACGAGCGTGTTGTCCTCGGCCTTAATGTTCGGCCCGTGGGAGAACGCGATCAGCCGGCTGCCAACCAAGGTGTAAACGTACTGCGTGTAGAACGCCTGCGTAAGCTGCGGATCGAAGTGCGGCGGGTCTCCTGCCGTCGGCACCGTCGCCGTGCCCCCACGCCGAGGCTGTGCCGTGCCGCTGGGGGTTCCGCCGGTCGCCGTACTGGTGGGCGAAGCCGACGTAGCGCTCTTCTTCGCGGAACCGCACGCGGCCGAGACGACCGGCAGCGCCACGATGCCGGCCCCAGCTACCGCCCCGAGTGTCAGGAATCTCCGCCGCGAAACCTCTCGTTGACGAGAACGCCTCTGGCTGACTGCGCTGCTGCCCATCTTCTCCTCCTCCCCGGATTGGCTGCGCGTGGCTGAGTTGGCGTGCATGTCCCTTCCTCCCCTGGACTACTGTGCTCGAGCTCTACCCGGAGCGCGCCTCCTGACCGCTGGCCGATCGCGTCCGCGGCCTCGGGGCGGCCAGCGGCGTCGAGAGCGTCCCGGCCACCGGCTCCGCGACGACCACCCCGTCACGCACCCACCGTGCGAGATCCGCGGCTGAGTGCCCAAGGATGCCGCAGAGAATCGCTTCGTTATGCTGCCCAAAGCATGGCGCCGGGCCCGCCGGCAGATCGGCGCCGTCCGCCTTCAGTCGCGGCCCGATGATGACCGCCTCCCCCGCCTCGCACTGCGTCACCGTTCTCCATACGTGACGCGCGCGGAGCTGCTCGTCCTCGAGAAGATCGACAACCGACGCCACCGCCGCCGCCGGGACGCCCGCCTGCTGCAGAAGCGCCGCCGCGGCATGTTTGGCCAGGCTGGCAACCCGCTCCCGGATCGCCGCGTGGATGACGTCGCGGTTCTCGTACCTGCCCGATACGCTCCTGAATCGCGAGTCGTGCAGCCAATCCTCGCGCCCGAGCACGCTCACCAGCCCCTGCCACTCGTCGTCTGTAAGAACGCTTGCGGCCACCCACTCGTCTTCTCCCCGGCATGGGTAGGCGCCCTGCACGGCCGGCGGCTCCAGGTCATTCCCACTCCGACCCGGCACTCGCCCGGTCGCCGCCTGCTCGAGCAGCTTCGGCCCGAAACACGCTGCCATCGCCTGTAGCAAGGAGGTCTCCACGTGCTGCCCTCTACCGGTTCGTCGTGCCACGCGGAGGCCCACGAGCAGGCCGCTCGCCGCGCTGAGGCCCGCCTGCGGATCCGGGTGGTCCACTCCGGACCGCTGAGGCTCCCCGCCCGGGTAGCCGGTGACCGAGAACAGGCCGGAAAGCGGCTCAACGGCCACACCGTAGCCTCGGAACTCGCTATACAAGCCAGTCTGCCCGTACCCGCTTATCGAGGCGAGCACGATCCGCGGATTGACCTTCGCCAGGTCCTCGTACCCGAGGCCCAACGACTGCATTACGCCCGGACGGTAGTTCTCGAGAACGGCATCGCTGACCGCGACCAGCTCCAGGAACAGCGCGCGACCTTCGCTGCTCGACAGATCGAGGGCGATGCCCAGCTTCGACCGGTTGATCTGGTTGAAGATCGCCGACCGGTTGTGGCTGCTCGCCGAGTCTCGCTGCGGCCCGTCACCACCCTCCTCCTCGGTCGCCTGTGCCCTCCCGCGAATCGGATCCCCTTCGGGTGGCTCGACCTTGATCACTTCCGCACCGAGATCCGCCAGGAACGCGGCCCCGCTCGGCCCGGCCCAAGCGCGGGTGAGATCGAGAACCCGGAAGCCGACGAGCGCGCGCCTGACCCGGCCCGCGGGGCTCGCGGCACCATCCTGGGAGGGGGCCTTGGCCGTCGCCGCGGATGGCGCCGAGGCGCGGGCATCCAGTTCGCGTCGCACCTCATGCGTGTGCTCGCCGAGGCGCGGCGCGCAACTCCTTCGCCACTGGGCCCCGGACATGAGGAACGGGAATCCCGGGTAGGTGAGCGTGCCCGCATCGGGGTGGTGGACCGGCTCGAAGAACTGGAGGCTCGATAGCTGCGGGCAGCGGGCGACCTCGTCCGCGTTACGGACGTACCCGAACGCGATGCCGCTCGCCCGCGCGATCTCGGCGATCTCCTGGCGGTCGTGCTGGACGAGCCAGGGGAGCAGGAGGGCATCGAACACGTCACGGTTGTCCTGGCGGCCCTGCATCGAAGCGAACTTCCCGCGAGCGAGATCCGGCAGCCCGATGCGCGCACAGAAGGTCGGCCAGGACTGCGCGGGCCCGGACACGATCGCCACGAAGCCATCGCGGCACGGGTAGATGCCCCAGGGGTGGCCCTTGTCGTTGAAGTGCCCGATCCGCTGCGCCAGGTAGCCGCCCCCAAGGTAGAACTGCACTTGGAACTCCAGCAGGGAAACGCCGGCGTCGATGATCGCCAGATCGATCCACGTCCCCCGTCCCGCCGTGTCACGGGCGAGCAGCCCGGCGACGCACGCGGCGAACGCGGCTTGACCGGCCGCCAGCTCCGCCATCGGCACGCCCACGGCGAGCGGCTCGCGGCCGGGCTCGCCGGTGATGTGCATCAAGCCGCTGGCCGCGTACTCAGTCAGCTCGCTCCCGCGGTATTCCGCGCGCGGCCCCGTGCGGCCGTACGGGGTGATGGACACATGCACGGCGCCAGGGGCGAGCGTGCGGACCGCTTCGGAAGTAAGCCCGTATGCCTCCGCCTCGCTCGGCCGCAGGCTCTCGACGACCACGTCGGCGCTGGCGATCAGGCCTCGGATCACCGCCGCGTCACGCGGGTCGCGCAGGTCCAGCGCCGCGGAGCGCTTGCCCATGTTGAAGAAGAGGTGCGGGACGCCCGTCTCGGTGGGGCGTTCTGGATCGAAGAACGGACCGAACAGCCGTGAACGGTCGCCGCGCTCGGGCGCCTCGACCTTGATGACGTCGGCGCCAAGACCGGCGAACAGCCGCCCGCACCAGCAGCCCGCCCAGTGTGAAGACAGCTCGATGACTCGGATGCCGGCCAACGGCAGGCCGGCGGTGCTGCCAGCGGACATCTACGTCCTCTCCTTACTGACAAAGGAAGCCGCCCGGGTTCCAGTGACGCCGCTCCGCTGCAGCAGCGCGCGATAGGCGCCGATCAGATCGAGCGTGTCCTGCAGCGGCGCCTGCAGGCCGAAGAGGAACGCCCGCTTGGCATAGGCGTAAACTTCGCGCGGGACATTCCCGAGCTGAGCCGCCAGCTCCGTCGCCTCCGCCACCAGCCGCTCGGCGGCCACCAGCCGGCTCGCGAGCCCGTGCGCGACCGCCTCCTCCCCCGACAGCCCGCCGCAGGTCGCGATCATCTCGAACGCACGCGCGGATCCCAGGATCCGGGGCAGGAACCAGGTCTCCATGCCCGGCAACATGCCATGTCGCAGATGCAGCTCCCGGAAACGAGCCTCCGGGCTGACGACGCGAAGATCGCACGCCAGGGCAAGCGCGAACCCTCCACCGGCCGCGACCCCGTTGATCGCCCCGACGACCGGCTTGTCCGCTTGCAGCAGGGCCTGCGCGCCACAGTTGATCTCCGCCGTCCGTTGCGCCGCGGCCTGCCGCCCCGCACCAGCGTGCTCGGCAACCTCGCGCATGTCGTGTCCGGCACAAAAGCCGCGCCCCGCGCCCGTCAGGACCAGGGCGCTGACCGCGTCGTCCGCGAGCGCGTCGCTCACGGCCTGCAAGAGCGTTGCTTCCATCGCGTCGTCGAACGCGTTCAGCACCTCGGGCCGGTTGAGCGTGACGACGCAGACCGCCCCGGCATGCTGGACTCGTACGGGTTCGCTGCCAGAGGCAAACGCGTCATTCATGTTCGAGCTCCCCGCAAACCGGTTGAGACACGGCCCCGGCGGCAGCCATCGCGCTGGCATCTGGGCCTGAGCCTGGGTGCCGCGCAACGTGAACGAAGCCCGCGCCGACCGCCAAGGTGTCGGCGTGCGAGGCTGCCAGCTCGTCGTCGAACTCGAGCATTCGGCCGTCGCGAGGCACGCACGAAATCACGTAGCGCACCATGTCGCCACGCAGCAGCATGTCGCGGTACTCGACCACCTGGAGCTGCGTATCCAAGGTGCGGTACTGCACCCGCAGACCAACGCGCGACGCCCCCGCTTCCAGCAGCGCCGTCTCCTTGGGGCCCAGGAGCACCGCGTCGATCACCTTGTCCTGGCGCTGCACGACGATCCCGTACTCGTCCGCCAGGACCTGCCCGAGCAGCCGGGCCGTGAAATCGTATCGGTCGAGCCCCGGCACTAGAGCGACCGGCAGGTAGCTGATGATGAGCGCGAACGGCTCCTGGCGCACGCGCACCAGCCGGCGCAAGACGTAGACCGGTTCGCGCTCGTCGACCCCCACCGTGCGCGCCACGTACCCCCGGGCGCGATCCCTCACGAAGGACAGCACCTCCGTTTCCTGGACGACGCCCTGCTCGGAGAAGTCATGGGCCATGGTGTAGACACCGGCGAGGTCCTGGGAGATGCGCGGCCTGGCGACATAGGTGCCCAGACCGCGACGTCGCTCGAGCACGCCCTCGCGGACCAGGAACTCCAGCGCCTGCCTGACGGTCATCCGGCTGACGCCGAACTCCGCGGCGAGCGCGCTCTCGGCGGGGATCCGTTCGCCGGCCTTGAATACGCCCTCGTTCACCTGGCGCAGGAGAGCGAGGCGAATGCGCTGGTGGAGCGGGGTGGGGTCGCGTTCGGTCCTCTGCACGGTCACGCTCCGCTGGACGTCTAGACATCCAGATGGCCGGAAGTATAGCACCGCGCCGATCGCTGTCAACCCGTCATCGCGCCAGGATCCCCAACCTCACCGCGGACGGGTCGCGGCACCCCCGATCCAACCCAGAGCAGCGGCTTGGCCGCTTCCTCCGCCCGCTGCCACGGCCAGCTCCGACGCAAGACGGCGCTCGATGAGCGGGACACGCACCGGCGCCCTCCCGCGGCACCCGCTCCCTCGGCCGGCTCCGCGTCTTGCGTCTCCCGGGGCGCGCTGCCCCGGCGCTAGTGCAGGAGCAGCAGCGCGGTGAGCACCAGCACCAGCACGCAGAACGTGATGGCGGTGTACAGCCAGTCACGGTCCTCGGCAGCGAACAGGACCATCGAGGTCGCGACGCGGATCGCCGGGGTGAGCACCAGCAGTATCACCCCCACCTCCATGATCGCGAACCCCTGGCCCGCCCGCAGACCCCGCCAGATCGACCCAAGGCTGTCGGTGAAGCTGACCCGTGCCATCTGGCTTGGCGTCAGCGGGTCGCGCGCCAGGCTGAGGATGAGGCCCGCGAGCATCACCGTGACGCTGGCGATCACACCGACGCGTAGCACCCAGGCCGCCGCGTCCTCGACGGCGATCCCTCCCTTGCGTCGCGGCGGCATGGGGCGCTCCGGCACCCGTTCCGCGGCCGCTCCCGCGCCCTGCTCCATTGTTCCGCCTCCCCGCCTGCCTGCGCCGCTATTCGGCCCCGTTGCCCGTGCCCGCTACAGCGGCACGCCGAGGCCGCGCAGCAGCATCTCGAGCCCGATGACGGCCAGGGCCAGCGCGAACACCTGCCGCACGCGGGCGTTCGACATGTGCTCCATCAACTTCGTGCCGACAAACGCGCCGAGCAGCACGCTGGCGGCCACCGGCACGACGACGTACGGCAGCACCAGCCCCCGCCGCAAGTAGACGCCCGCGGCGGTCGCGGCCGTGACGCCGATCATGAAGTTGCTGGTCGCGGTCGATACCTTCGACGGCACCTTCATGGCGATCTCGTGCGCCAGCACCTTGAGCACGCCCGCGCCGATGCCCAGCAGGCCAGAGATGATCCCGGCAGAGAACATGAATCCCAGCGCCGCCGGAATCCCGGTGACCTCGTAGCGGACCTCTCGGCCCAGGTGTTGGTCGTAGTACGAGCTGTTGAGCCGCAGCGCCGCTGCCAGCCGGTCGTTCCGCACCCCTTGCGGCAGCTCCTCCCCCAGCTTGGCAAGGATCGGAATCAGCGAGAGCAGCAGCGTGACGCCAAACAGGATCGACAGCGCCTGGGCGCTAACGTAGCGCGCCAGCGCCGCCGCTCCCACGATCGCCCCCGTCGCCGTCGCGATCTCCAGGAACATGGCGATGCGGATGTTGGTGATGCGGTCCCTGACGTACACCGAGCCGGCGCCGCTGGACGTCGCGATGACCGAGACGATGCTGGCCCCGATCGCGTCCTGGATCGACATGCCCAGGAAAACCGTCAGCACGGGAACGATGACGATCCCGCCGCCGAGGCCGCTCATCGAGCCGATCACGCCGCCCGCGAGCGACGCGACGGCTACCTTCAGGATGAACGCCAGGGCGCCTGGATCCATGTCGTCCCCCACTCGCATGCCGCGGCACGCCCGCGGCAGCGCGTCGATCCAAGGGTAGAGCACCGCCGACCCGCGCGGCTCGCTGTCCCTCAACGGGGCCATTGCTACACTGGGAGCGGTAACGACCTGGGGCCGCACCGATTCCCGCTGCGCAGCACGCGAGAGAAGGGACCGCGACATGGATTTCCGTCTTTCACCGAGCGAGGAGAAGTGGCGCCAGGATGTCCGCGCCTTCCTGAGCGAGGCGCTCCCCTCCGACTACGAGGGCGACGTCGGCGTGGGCGGGCCGGGCGACATCGACATGGGGAGAGCCTTCAACAAGAAGCTGGCCGAGCGCGGGTGGATGGCGCCCGCCTGGCCCAGGGCGTACGGCGGGCTCGACGCCAGCTTCGTCGAGCAGCTCATCTTCAACGAGGAGCTTTCCTACTACCGCGCCCCCGAGGGCATGCGCGTCTTCGCCATCGGCATGATCGGGCCCACCCTCATCGTCCACGGCAGCGACGCGCAGAAGCGCGAGTACTTGCCGCGCATCACCGGCGCCGAGGTGATCTGGTGCCAGGGCTACTCCGAGCCGGGCGCCGGCTCCGACCTCGCCTCCCTGCAGACACGCGCCGTTCGCGACGGCGACGACTACGTCATCAACGGCCAGAAGATCTGGACCACCGGCGCGCACGTCGCCGACTGGATCTTCGTCCTAACGCGCACGAACCCGGACGCGCCCAAGCACAAGGGCATCAGCTTCTTCCTGGCCGACATGAAGTCGCCCGGGATCAACGTCCGGCCGATCATCAACATGGCCGGCGAGCACCACTTCAACGAGGTCTTCTTCGAGGACGTCCGCGTGCCCGCGCGCAACATGGTCGGGCCGGAGAACGGCGGCTGGTACGTGGCGATGACCCTGCTCGACTTCGAGCGGTCGAGCATCGGCGCGGTGGCCTCCGGCCGGCGCACGCTGGACGACCTGACCGTGTACGCCAAGGAGCGGCGCGTGAACGGCAAGCCGCTGGCCGGCCAGCCGCAGGTGCGCTACAAGCTCGCCGAGCTGACGCTCGAGTTCGAGGTCGGGCGATGGTTCGGCTACTCGATCGCCTCGATGCAGCAGCGCGGGCAGATCCCCAACCGCGAGGCGTCGCAGGCCAAGGTATTCGCCACCGAGCTCAACCAGCGCCTGCATAACTTCGGCATCGGCATCCTGGGGCTGTACGGCGGCCTCGAGCCGCGCAGCAGGTATGCTCCGCTGCACGGCGTCATCGAGATCGGCCACCTGGTCAACGTCGCGCCGACGATCTACAGCGGCACGAACGAGATCCAGCGCAACATCATCGCGCAGCGCGGCCTCGGCCTCCCGCGCGACTGAGAGGCGCCGCGGCGCGGGGATCGCCGAGCGCGCGGAGAGACGCGCACGTTGAGGCGCTGCGCCACCGCGGCCATCCGGCCAGAAGCGGCGGTTCCGCGGCCCGCCGCGCGCTGATTGGTCAGTCCTCGCGACGCGCCATGCGCGCGAAGAAGTCGTCGATCGTCCGGCCGCGCTCGTCGGTAAACCGCTCGCCCGGTATCGTCAGCGACCTCATGCGGTCGAGACGGAAGCTCCGAAAGTCGTCGCGTAGCTCGCACCACGCCGTCAGCGACCAAGTAGTCCCCCAGAAGAACAGCGCCAGCGGGCGCACCGTCCGCTCGGTCTCCTCGCCCGTCGCGCTCGTGTAGGCGAGACACGCCTTGCGCCGCTCGTCGATCGCGGTGCGCAGCGTCGCCAGCGCGCCGAGCAGCGCCACCGGCACGTGGAAGCCCGGCGCGAAGAGCGGCGTGGCCGTCAGCCGCGCGCGCAGGCGGTCGGGCAGGACGGCCTCGACGCGCGCCAGCGCCTCTTCCGCCGCTTTCGCCAACGCGGGGTCGCTCCAGCTCTTGACGACGCGCGCGCCGAGCACCATCGCCTCGATCTCGGCGTCAGTGAACATGAGCGGGGGCAGATCGAAGCCCCGGCGCAGCATGTAGCCAACGCCCGCCTCGCCCTCGATCGGAACGCCGGACAGCGTGAGGTCGCGGATGTCGCGGTAGACCGTGCGCTCGGAGACCTCCAGCTCTTGCGCCAGCCACGCCGCGGTGGCCACGCTGCGGCGGCGCAGGAGCTGGATGATCTGGAAGAGACGGTCGGCCCGGCGCATCCGCACCTCACGCTGTCGTGCGCCGCATCACTGCGGTTGCTTGAACTCGATGAGCTGGCAGTAGTTGCCGTCGGGATCGACGAATGTCGAGATGACGCCGCCCCAGAACTCGCGGCCGGCCGTCCGGATGAACTTCACGCCCTGGCCTTCCAGCCGCTTCTGCTCCGCGGCCAGGTCGTCGACGAAGAAATCGACAAGAACGCGCTGCGGCTCCTTCGCCTGCCCGTGCACCTCGCTGTGCCCGTCGATGAGGAACGGCGTGTTCCCGGCCATGAACGCGTGCTCACCCATGTCGGGGTTGCGCGGCAACCCGACCACATCGGCGTAGAACGCGCGCAGCCGGTCGGGCTGCTCGCTGTTGATATTGATGACGAAACTATTGACCTTCACGGGTTCTGCTCCTCCCTGCGGGATGGGTGGCGCACCCACGACCGGGCGCCTCGGCCGCCGGTGCGAGCCTATCGTACGGGGGGCATGCTGACACCGTTCTGTCAGGAGCGATTGCGGCGTGACCGCCACAGGCGGAAGCCCGGGCCACTGGGGATGGGCCGTGGGCGGTGGGGGACGGGGATCGCGGAGAGCGCAGAGCGAGCGGAGATCGCGGAGGGCGACGAGGTCGGAACACGAACAGCCAAGGTTTCTGCGGTCTCTGCTACCTCCGCGTTTTCCGTCGTCCGTCACGCTGGCAGCGCGACCGCCACCCGCGTGCCGTGCCCCGGCCCAGACCGGATCTCGCACGTTCCCCCGAGTAGCCGCGCCCGCTCCCGCATTCCCAGCAAGCCCAGCCGCCCGCCCCCCGCCAGCGCGCCCAACGACGGCACATCAAAACCGCACCCGTCGTCGGCGACGGTGAAGCGCACCTCCGCCGTGCGATAGGCGAGCCGCACCGCGACGCGGCACGCCCCGGCGTGGCGCTCCGCGTTCCGCAGCGCCTCCTGCGCGATGCGGAACAGCGCCAGCTCCGCCTCAACGGGCAGCCGCCGCTGCTCGCCCGTCACGACCAGCCGACCGCACGCCGGTGAGTGCTGCGCCAGCTCCTCGACCAGCCGCCTGATGGCCGGCACGAGCCCGAGGTCGTCGAGGATGATGGGTCGCAGGCCGCGGCTGAAGCGCCGCAGATCATCTGCCAGCTCCTCCGCGCCCCGTCGCGCCAAGACCAGTGCCCGCGCCGCCGGCTCCGTCAGCTCCGGCCCGGCCGCCTCCGCCGCCGTGTCGAGCCGCCGGCAGAGCAGCACGAGCGATTGGATGCCGACGTCGTGCAGCTCCTGAGCGATGCGCTGTCGCTCGCGCTCCTGCGCTCGCATGATCTCGTGCGTATAGGACCGCAGCCCGTGCCGCTCGGTCACGTCCCGCAGCAATGCCTGGAAGAGCCGTTCGCCGCCCTCGCCCGGGAGCGCCGCGCTCACCGGCTCGATCCACACGTCCGAGCCGTCCTCGCGCCGCAGCTCGAACTCCGCTCCGCTCGGCCCGGGTCTGCGCGCGGAGGCGAGCAACGCCGTCGTCGCCGCCGGACCGAAGAGCCTGGCAAGCGTGCTCCCCGCCATCCGGGTGGCGGCGACACCGGCGAGTGTGGCGGCAGCGGCGTTCATCTCGTGAACACGCCCGTCCTCGGAGAAGACCAGGATCGGCTCGCCGGCGCTGCCGAAAAGGTTCCGGTACTTGATCTCGGAGAGGCGCCTCGCACGCTCCTGCAGCTCCGCACGGCGGCGGGCGATCACCTCGCGGTCCACCCGGCCGGCAATGATGATCGCCAGCAGCACCATGGTGACCATCTGGAACGCCTCGCCGATCCGCGCCAGCCCGCTATGCCAGACGACGATGTTCGGGATCGCGAGGCAGGCGCTCCACAGCGCCGTCGGGATGGCGCCCTCTTCGCCGAAGTGCAGGCTGGCATAGACGACGGGAAAGAAGTAGAGCGACGCCGGGATGAAGTAGATCGCCCCGAGCTCGCGGCCGGTGGTGACCTCGAAGACTTCGAGCATCGAGTGACCAACCGTCACGGCCGCGACCATCGCCTGGATGACCCAGAACCGCCGATCGTGCAGCCGCGCTCGAAAACGGGACGCGAACGACCCGGCCTCCGCGCGGGGGTCCGGCTCCCGGCCGGCCAGCCCGTGCGCGCCGGCGCGCGGCTCCGCCAGCGCCGAGGCCACCGGTGCCTTCTCTTCCGCCGCGGGCCGGGTACCGGCCGTGGTGCGCGCCGCGCGCGCCGGCGCCCTAGCCAAACGAGTACCAGCCTCGCGACGCGCCGTAGACGATCGCCTCGGTCCGCGACGAGACGCCGAGCTTGGCGAGGATGTGCGTGAAGTGCCCCTCGATGGTGCGCGTGCTGAGGCCCAGCTCATGCCCGACCTCCTTGTTGCGCAGCCCGCGCGCGACCAGCCGCAGGATCTCCATCTCGCGCTCCGTGAGCGTCACGCCCGCGCTGCGCCCGACGTACGCGTCGTTCTCCGAGGCCCGCACCAGTTTCGCCGCGACGCGCGAATGGAGCACGACCTCGCCCTCGACCAGGGCGTGCACCGCGTTGACCACCTCACTGCCGTGGGCGGTCTTCAGCAGATAGCCGGCCGCGCCGGCCTTCATGGCGGCGTGGACGAAGTCGTCGTCGTCGTACGCGCTCAGCACCAGGATCTTCGTCTCGGGAGATACGGTTCGGATCTGCCGCGCAGCGTCGATACCACTGAGGACCGGCAGGCGGAGGTCCAGCACCAGCACGTCGGGCTTGAGCCGCGCCGCTAGCTCGACCGCCTGGGCACCGTCCTCTGCCTCACCGACCACCTGCAGGCCGGGATCACGTTCGAGGATCTCGCGCGTCCCCTCACGCACGACAGCGTGGTCCTCGGCGATCACCACGCGGACTGGATGCGGCGACATGCGAAGCCTCCGCCGCCGCCACTCTACTCGATCCCATAGTCGCATGCCATGCGAGGAATTACTTGCGTACACCGCGCGGGTTCTCGCGCCCCCTTCGCGCAGTTACCCGGATGCCGCCGGCCCTTCACGCGCGGACGATCTCTTGTAGATGGGATGGGAGTTGCCGCGGTGAGCGAGGCAAACGGGGAAACACGGTCGGGCGCGCCTCGCTCGCGTCGCCTTTCGCGCCGTCGATTCCTTGGCGGGGCGGGTGCCGCGGCACTGGCGGCGGCCGCGGCAGGAACCCTGACCCCGCGAGCGGCGCACCCCATGGCCGATCCGGCGGCCTCGGCGACCGCACCCGCCCAACCGCAACGGCAATGGACCTTCGTCATCGATCTACGGCGCTGCGATGGCTGCGGCAAGTGCACGCTCGCCTGCCAGCAGGAGCACCACCTGCCCAAGAGCTTCGAGTGGATCAAGGTCTTCAGGCTGCAGGACGAGACAGGGCGCGAGTCCTACATGCCGCGACCCTGCATGCAGTGCGAGAACGCTCCCTGCCTGCGCGTCTGCCCGGTCGGCGCCACCTTCAAGGAACCGGACGGCGTGATCCTCGTGGACCAGGGCCGTTGCATCGGCTGCCGCATGTGCATGGCGGCGTGCCCGTACGGGGCGCGCTACTTCAACTACGACGATCCACCCGCCTACAACAACCCGTTCGGAAAGGCGACGCCCGAGTTCCCGGTCCCGCAGCAGAAGGGCACGGTCGGCAAATGCATGTTCTGCGTCCACCGGACGGAGTCCGGTAATCCCCGCCTGCCGGCGTGTGTCGAAGCCTGCACGATGGGCGCGCTCTACGTCGGCGACCTCGACCAAGACATCGCGGTGAACGGGCCCGGCGAGACCGTGCGGCTGATGCCGTTCGTCCGCGAGAACGACGGGTTCCGCTACAAGGAGGAGCTCGGCACCAGCCCGCGGGTCTACTACATCGCTGGCCACGGGCAGGACCTGGAGTACTAGGAGGAACGACGTGCCGGATCGCTCCGACCGTGAGCAGATGGTACGCGCGGCGCTTCGCCCCGTGGGGCGCGGCGGCTGGCGCTACTGGAGCATCGTGGTGGCCCTTGCCGCGTTGGTCGCATGGGGGCTGTATGCCTACTCGTACCAGCTCCGACACGGTCTGGGTGTTACCGGCCTGAACCAGAAGGTGTCCTGGGGCTTCTACATCCTCAACTGCGTCTTCTTCATCGGTATCAGCTATGGCGGCGCGATGACCTCCGCCATACTCCGGCTGACGCACGCGCGTTGGCGCGCACCGATCACCCGGCTTGCCGAGGCCACCGCCGTCGCCGCGTTGCTGGTGGGTGCCGCCTACCCATTGATCGACCTGGGCCGCCCGGACCGCATGCTCAACCTGCTGCTCCACCCACACGCCGGCTCGCCGGTCTTGTGGGACCTGGTGGCCGTGGGCACCTACCTGGTGGCGAGCCTGGTCTTTCTGTACCTCCCGCTCGTCCCCGACCTGGCGCTCATGCGCGACCGGCTGGGCGCGGGAACGCGCGGGCTGGTCGGCCGGCTGTACCGCGTGGGATCGCTGGGTTGGACCGGGAGCGACCACCAGCGCCAAGCGCTCGCGCTCGGCGTGGGAATCATGGCGGTGCTGATCATCCCGCTGGCGGTCTCCGTCCACTCCGTGCTGGCGTGGCTTTTCGCCGTCACCGTGCGTGGCGGCTGGCACAGCACCATCTTTGCGCCCTACTTCGTCCTCGGCGCCATGCTCTCGGGCGTCGGCGCGGTCATCCTGGTCATCGCCGCGTTCAGCCGCGGCTACGGGCTGGGCGACTACGTGGGCCCGAAGCAGTACCGCTATCTCGGCTACCTGCTCCTGGCGCTGGCCCTCGCCTATACGTACTTCATGATCAGCGAGTACCTGACCGACGGCTACGTCGCGGACCAGTCGTCCGGACCCTTGATCGCCGCGCTCTTCACCGGGAGCTACGCCCCGCTCTTCTGGGCGTTCACCATCGGAGGCCTGATCGTCCCGATCCTGCTGGTCGCGGCGCCCGGGCGTTACGTCGAGGGACGCGCCGTTCTCGCCGCCCTGCTGGTGGTCGCCGGGATGTGGCTGAAACGCTTCCTGATCGTCGTCCCGGGCATGGCGGAGCCGCTCATGCCTTGGGACTGGGGCGTCTATCACCCCTCTTGGGTAGAGATCAGCATCACGATCGGCACCGCCGCCGCCATCCCGCTCATGCTCATGCTCTTCTTCCACTTCGTGCCGGTCATGTCGGTGCACGAGATGGAGGAGGTAGAAAGCGAATCGAGCCGCGAGCCCGGCGCAGCGGTGCTGCCCCGCCGGCAACCGGCCGGCTGAAGAGGAGGCCACGCGATGTTCGACCTCGCCCGCCGCTGGGGATGGACGGTCGCCCTCGCCGCCGCCCTCGCACTCTCCGCGCTCGCCGCTCAGGCGGCCGTCGCCGCCGGCCCCACGCCGACACGCATCCAGGTCGGGGCCGACCCGCCTCAGGCTGACGGCCAGCCGTACGTGATCGAGGCGCGGATCGTGGCGGCGGACGGTAGGGGCGTGAACAGCGTGCCGCTGGACTTCTCCATCGCCGCTGACTTCTTCGGCCCGCGCCAGTTGTCCATCGGCCGCGCCACGACCGACGGCCAGGGCCGCGCGCAGATCTCCTACCTGCCGTCATGGCAAGGGCGGCACGAGGTCACCGTCAAGTTCGCGGGCACGGCAGCGTTCGCTGCCTCCCAAGGCGCCGGCAGTTTCGTTTCAGCCGTGGCGCTCGCCCCGCATCGCGATGCTCGCTCCCCCCTGGCCGATTTCAGCAGCGGCCTGCCCTATGCCGTGGCCGTCATCGTGGTGGCGGTCTGGCTAACCATCGCCTTCGCGCTGGTGGGCACCGTGCGGGGCATCCTCGCCGACCGCGCCCCGGCAACCGCGCCGGCTGCGGCTGACCTGGTGCCCATACCGGACCCTTCCGAAGAGGCATGACGTGGAACCCCACGACGCGCATCCCCAAGCATCAAGGAGGTAGCAGCACAATGAGAGCTCGTGGACTTATGCCCCTGGCCGCGGCGGGACTCACGCTGCTGGCCGCGGCCTGCGGCGGCTCCAGCAACGCGCCCGCCCAGGGCACGACCGCTGCCACACAGGCCGCCACCCAGCAGCCGACCGCCAAGACCCTCTTCGTACAGGCCGACGTCGTTCGCGGCCCCGACGGGCTGTCCGACGCCGAAAAAGCCTACCTCTCCTGCGTGCAGCAGAACCGCTATCCGCAGGGCAGCCAGGCGGTCTGGCGGGTCCGCATCTTCGACCCGACCACCGGCAAGCCGATGGACGACAAGGCGCTCAAGAACGTCGCGCTCACGCTGCCCGACGGCACAACTCAGGCGTTGAAGTACGGCGCTCACCCGAAAGGCGGCACCGAGTTCTTCTGGACGACCTCGTTCAAGATTCCAGCGAGCTACCCGACCGGCTCCTTCGCCTACAAGATCGACGCCGCCGACAACCAGGGCAGGACCGGCCAGTTTCTGCCCTTCCAGGTCGCGCCCTCGGTGATGCAGATCGTTCCCGCGGGGCAGCGTTAGCAGGCTGCGGGAAACGGGGAGTCCCGCGGGGGGCAGGCCAACGGTCGAAACGGATTGATCAAGCTCGCTTGCACCGCCTGTGCGAGCGGCGAGGGGAGGCGAGGACCATGGATCGGAAACCGAGGTCGCGGCCGAGCACAAGCACGCTGGTGGCCAGTGCCGCAGTCCTGGTGCTCGCGCTCGTCTACGGTTGCTCGCGTGCCGTTCGAGACAACCCGTCCACACCTTCCTCGAGAGGAGGAGAAGCGGGGCCGGCGGCGCAGGCCACGGCCTCGCCCTCCTCGCTGTCTCAGCAGCAGTTCACTCCCGTCGGCAGGCTCAGCTTGAGCCCCGACCACGGACCCTGGGGAACGCGCGTCACCGCCACTTCCGCGGGGCTGGAGCCGGGCGCCGGCTACGACCTCGTGTGGACGAGCGTCGACGGGGCCTGGAAGCTCTCGGCCGACCGCACCGCCTACGAGGGACGGCAGTATCGTCCCGTTCAACGAACGCTGGCCTCAGGGCGTGCCGGCGACGATGGGGTGTTCACCGCCACGTTTGACGTCCCGAACGATTTCGGCTTCCAGCACGACGTGTTCGTCGTCTGGCAGGGCCGCCCCCAGAACAAAGCCGGCTTCGACGTGGACCTGCAGGTCTCCGTCTCGCCGGCCAGCGGCCCCCCCGGAACGCCGATCACCATCGAGGCGCGCGGCATCGGCTGGCAGCAGCTCGAGAACAGTTGGCTGGTCAGCTACGACAACAAGTTCACCGGCTGGCTCTCGGCGGTGACCACGCACGGCCTGGCCCGGGCGGTGATCCCGGCGACCGGCGGGCCGGGAGTGCACGTGGTGACGGTCCTGCACGGTGACTTCACCTTCCCCTACCTGAACATGCAGCAGTCGCCCGAGCCAGACCGGCCGCAGTTCCACCTGAACTTCACGGTCACCGGCGGCCCGGCCGTCCTTCCACCGCCGGTCGCCGCGCAACTGATGCCCACCTCCACTGCGAGCGCGCCTTCGGGCGACGGCCCGGCCCTCTGGCTGGACCCCCCGGACGGCATCGTCGGCTCTGCGGCGACCGTACACGCCCGCGGCCTTCCCCCGAACGCCGACGTCGACCTTGCTTGGGCGACGGTGGTCGGCAATCGGGTCTCCGGTTCCGGCTGGGAGGAGCAGGCCAAGGCGATTGGTCAAGCCCGCACTGACGCCTCGGGAGCCCTGGCATGGCAGCTCACCGTGCCGGACGACCTGGGCGGGCTTCACACCGTTTCGGCACGCGCGGGCGGGAGGACACTGGCAGGCGGGACGTTCACCATCCGGCCCAGCGCCGCGCTGCTCAGCGTCACGTCCGGACCGCCGGGAACCGAGGTGCTGGTTCAGCTCCACGGGGTCGGTTGGACCGAGACGGCCAACATCTACAACATCGTCTACGACAACGCCTACGCGGGCTACGCCTGTGGCTTCAACTCGGGCGGCAACGTGCAGGTCTTCCTACGCATGTCAGGTGCTCCGGGCTGGCACTTCATCGACCTGTACCCCGGCATCTACAAAGGCAAGGAGACGCGGCCAATCAACTTCCGGATACCGCAGCTCACCTACGCCGCGGACCATCCGGGTGAACGATTGCCGGCCTTCCACTTCGCCTTCTACATCACCGCACCCGGGCAGTAGGGCCGCGCGGACGCTCGAGCGCGGTTGCGGGCGGGCCAGAGGGAAGTCCTCTGGCCCGCGCTCCTTCCGCCGGCGTGGCCGAGGGCCGCCGCAGCGGGCACCACCGGCGGAAGCCTGTGCCACCGCTTCGGTCGGCCTTACACTGCTCGCAGTTAGACGCGCACGGAGGCAGGAGCAGATGGAGCTCCGCTTCAGCCCCGCCGAGCAGCAACTCCGCGAGCGCGTGGAGGCGTTCCTCGCCGAGGCGCTGCCCCCCGGCTGGCACGGCGAGGGCGGCGAGGACGCGGACGAGGAGTGGCAGGTCGGCCTGGAGCTCAACCGCCGGCTTTCCGACCACGGCTGGATGGCGCCCGCCTGGCCGCGGGAGTACGGCGGCATGGCCGCCGGCTACATCGAGCAGCTCATCTTCAACGAGGCGTTCGCGTACCACCGCGCGCCGGGCGGCGGCCGCCTCTTCTCCGTGGGACTCGTTGGCCCGACGATCATCCACTACGGCGACGAGCGGCAGAAACGCGAGCATCTGCCGGCCATCACCCGCGCCGAGCTGTACTGGTGCCGAGGCTTCTCCGAGCCGGGCGCCGGCTCCGACCTCGCCTCCCTGCAAACGCGGGCGGTCCGGGACGGCGACGAGTACGTTATCAACGGGCAGAAGATCTGGACCAGCCAGGCGCAGCGCGCCGACATGATGCTCCTGTTGGCGCGCACCGACCCGGAGGCGCCCAAGCACAAGGGGATCTCCTGCTTCCTGCTGCCGATGCGCACCGCCGGGGTCGCGGTCCGGCCGCTCATCAACCTGGCCGGACGGCACTCGTTCAACGAGATATTCCTCACCGACGTCCGCGTACCGCTCGCCGCGCGGCTCGGCGAGGAGAACCGCGGCTGGTACATCGCCACCACCACGCTCGACTACGAGCGGTCGTCGATCGCCGGCAGCGCCGGTGGGCGGCGCAACGTGGAGGAGCTGGTGGAGCACGCCGCGGAATGCCCCGCCCGTCGGCGTGCCGCGGTGCGCTCCGGCCTGGCTGAGCGGTGGGTCGAGACCGAGGTCGGGCGGATGCTGAGCTACCGCGTCGCCGGCATGCAGGCGCGCGGGCTGGTGCCGAACGCCGAGGCCAGCGCGGCCAAGCTGTACGCCGGCGAGCTGACGCAGCGCATCGCTCGCTTCGGCGTCTCCGTCCTGGGGCTGTACGGACAGCTCCGCAACGGCGGCCGCTGGGCGCGCCTCAAGGGACGCTTCGCGGAGCAGCTCCTCGTGACGGTCGGCACCGCGACGATCGCCGGCGGGACGAGCGAGGTCCAGCGCAACATCATCGCCACCCGCGGCCTCGGTCTGCCGCGGGGTTGACGACCGCTTCACGTTGGAGACGTGTGCGGGAGGCCATCGCCGCCGCCTCCGGCGTATCTTGCCGGTGGCGCGGGTTTCCAACCCGCGCAGTCCGCGACCCACCGGCGGGCGGGCGATTGCCGCTTGACGACCTTCGCCGCGCGTGCAACATTGCTCGCGACGTACGTGCCCGAGCGAGCCGTTCGGTTCTCCGTCGACCGTTCGCGCGGATCTCGCCGGGGGCCGGGCGTCGGTGTTGAGCACGCTCGACCGGGAGGAGCACTGTGGTTCGCCGCCTGATTGCGCTACGCCGGGCCGCGCCGGCCGTCCTGCTCGCCGCCATGCTCGTCGCCGCCTGTGGCGGCTCGAAGCAGGTCGTTGTCCAGACCGTCTACGTGACGGCCTCGCCAACCCCGACCCCGACACCCTCGCCGACGCCCCAGGCGAGTCCCGCCAACGTCATCACCAACGCGGTTACGGCACGCGACGCCCAGGGGGACAACTTCGACCCGGTGGGCATCACCGACACGTTCGCCGCAAACCAGTCCATCTTCCACGCCGTCGTCACGATCACCGACGCGCCCAAGAACACCTCGGTGAAGGTGGTCTGGCTCACGTCCGACGGCACACGGATGGGCGCCTACACCCTGACCAGCGAGGGGTCGCGCAACCTCGACTTCACGTTCAAGCCCGATGCGGGGCATCTGCCGGCCGGCCAGTACCGAGCGCAGGTCTATGTGGACGACGCGCTGAATCGCACGCTGACGTTCTCCGTCGGCGGCGGCCAGCCCACAACCGGTGGCTCGGGCATCATCACGAAGGTCACCATGGCCCAGGGCGTCCAGGGCGCCGCCAAGGACCCGGCGAACCCCACCACCCGCTTCCAGCCGGACTCTGTCTTCCACGCGGTGACCGCGATCAAGGACGCCCCCGCCAACACCGTGCTCAAAGCAGCCTGGTACGTCGTCGACGTCGGAAGCGCCTCCGCGCCCAACACCCTCATCGACTCGACCCAGGTCACCACGGACGGCTCGCGCAACATCGACTTCACCCTGGCGCCGAAGACGACGTGGCCGCCGGGAACCTACCGCGTCGACATCTCCGTCAACGGCGCCATCGACCAGTCGGTGCAGTTCACCGTCGTCGGCTCGAACTAACCGCCCGGGAATACCCACCGCAAAGACACCAAGGACGCGAAGGAACAACGGGCAAAGGAGACGGCAGGGACGGGAATCGCGGACGCGCAGAGATGGCGCAGACCGCAAAGGGGAATGGAGGCGGAACACCCCCGACGCGCTTCAGACCCAGGCGCCCGGCCCAAGTCGCTCGATCGTCGACTGCTGTGTCTCGCCGCAGCCGTGGCCGGTCGGCAGGATCTTGCACGGGTTGAAACGGTCCGTCGCGCCGAAGACCTCCTTCAGCAGCTCCATGGCGGACAGGTCGTCCTCGCCGTAGATCCAGCGCATGTAGTCACGCTTCTCGTGACCGACACCATGCTCGCCGGAGATCGCGCCCCCCGCCTCGACACATAGCCGCAGGATCTCGCCGCCGCACTCCAGCACCCGTTCCGTCGCGCCCGGCTCCCGCTCGTCGAACATCAGGTTTGGATGCAGGTTGCCGTCGCCCGCGTGGAAGACGTTCGCACAGAGGAAGCCGTACCGCTCGCTCACCTCGTAGACCCGGCGCAGCACCTCCGGCAGCTTGGAGCGCGGCACAACCCCATCGAGGATGTAGTAGTTCGGCGCCAGCCGGCCGAGCGCGCCGATCGACTCCTTGCGCCCCTGCCACAGCCGCGCCCGCTCCTCCGGCCGCTCGGCCGCGCGCACCTCGCGCGCCCCGTGCTCGCGGCAGATCGCCTCGGCCACGCGGGCGTCCTCGTCCACCGCCTCGCGCAGCCCGTCCACCTCGATCAGCAGCACCGCCTCCGCGTCCAGCGGGAAGCCGATATGCAGCACCGGCTCCACCGCGCGGATGACGTACTTGTCGATCATCTCCAGCGCCGCGGGCAGCAGCCCGGAGGCGATCACCTCCGACACCACCTCCGTTGCCTGGTCGATGGTGTCGAACACCGCCAGCAGCGTCGTTACCGCCTCCGGCACCGGCAGCAGACGGACGCACACCTTCGTCACGATGCACAGCGTCCCCTCGGAGCCGACGACCAGCCCGGTGAGGTCGTACCCCGGGCGTTCCACGCCCCAGCCGCCCAGCCGCACGATGGCGCCGTCGGCGAGCACGCACTCCAGCCCCAGGACGTGGTTGGTGGTCGTTCCGAGCGCGAGGCAGTGCGGCCCGCCGGAGTTCTCCGCCACGTTGCCGCCGATGGTGCAAGCCTTCTGGCTGCTCGGGTCCGGCGCGTAGAAGAGCCCGTGCCGCGCGGCCGCCTCGGTGAGCCGCAGGTTCACCAGGCCGGGCTCGACTACCGCGAACCGCTCCTCGGCGTTCACCTCGAGGATCCGGTTCATGCGCATGGTCGACACGACCACCCCGCCGTGCACGGCCAGCGCGCCGCCGCTGAGCCCAGTGCCCGCGCCCCGCGGCACCACCGGCAGACCGTGCCGCCCGGCGACCCGCACGCACGCCGCCACCTCCTCGGCCGAGGCCGGCAGCACGACCACCGACGGCATCGCCCGGCCGATCGTCGCGTCGTACTCGTAGACGAGCAGGTCCTGCGGCCGCCAGACGACGTTCGCTTCGCCGACCGCTGCCGCCAGCTCGCGCAGCACGGGGAGCGGCAACGCCTTCGGCAGCGGCGGGTACTTCGTGCTCACGCTCCCAGGCTACCGCCGCGGGCCCGGCGCCACCACAGGCTTTCCGCCTGTGCTATCGGCCAGCCACAGGCTGGAAGCCTGCGCCACTCGCCCATCGGGTCAGCGACCGGTTGTCCAGTACGAAAGGGAACCAGATACGTCCGATGTCGTAGGTGGATTCCCTGCGCTCCCGCCGCCAACGTGCCGATTAGTCAACTGCGGGCGTCCGCATACCTCACGGCCTGCCTGCAGCAGGCAGTCCTGCTTGCCCCGCGAAAGGGACAGAGTGGACCAGACGAGCCATCTGCGACCGGTGGATCTGCGCGAGCAGCAAGCGAGCGAGCCCACCCGCACGGCCCGACTCAGCGCGACCGAGGCGAGACGCGCCTTCGCCGAGGCGTTGCGCGACCCCACGTCCGTCTTCGTCGCGCTGGTCTTCGCCGGCGGCGTCGGCGCGGCCCTGGCCGCGCCGTTCGTCATCGGCTGGCGCCCGCTCCTGCACGCCGCGCCCCTGATCGTCGTGGCGATCGCCCTCGAGCGCTTCGAGCTGAAGATCTTCTCCCGCACCCGGGTCTCGGTGGCCACCGTGGCCTACGTGGCCATCGCCGCCCTGCACGGGCCGTTCGCGGCCGCGTCCGCCGGGCTCTTTGGCGCCATCTCGTCCTCCTTCTGGCGCACGGACCAGCGCAAGCTGCGCGGCAAGCTCTTCAACCTGGGCGAGTTCGCCCTCGGCGGGCTGGCGGCGGGCGTTCCCTTCGCCTTCCTCGGCGGCGCGCACAGCGGCGCACCCCAGGCGACGGTGGCGCTGGCCGCGGTCCTCTCGGGAGCGGCCCTGTTCCTGGTCGAGACGGCGCTCCTGTCCACGGTGGTCAGCCTGGCCACCCGCCGCTCGCCCTTCCGCGTCTGGCTGCGCGAGTTCGCCTGGCTGGCCCCGCACGACACGGTCATGGGGCTGATCGGCTACGGCCTCGCCTACGGCTACGCCGCCTCCCCCGCCGCCTCGACGGCGGCGATCGCCGCGCCCCTGGTGGCGATGCGCGTCGCGCTGAAGCAGTACCTGGACGAGGCGCGCGCGCACGTGCAGGACCTGGCGCAGAAGAACGCCGAGCTGCAGGCGGCCAACGAATCCATCCTGTCGATGCACCACGAGCTCGATCTGACCTACCGGGGGACGCTGGAGGCGCTCATCGCCGCGCTGGACGTGCGCGACAAGGACACCGGAGGTCACTCCACCCGCGTCGCCTCGATCACGGGCATGCTGGCGGTCTGGCACGGCGTCAAGACGGATTCCAAGGAGTGGAACGACATCCACCGCGGCGCGCTGCTGCACGACGTTGGCAAGATCGGCGTGCGCGACGCCGTCCTGCGCAAGCCCGGGAAGCTGACAGAGCACGAGTGGGGCGAGATGCGCGCCCACGCCAGCATCGGCTACGAGGTGCTGAAGGACGTCCCCTTCCTGGCCGGCGCGGCGGAGATCGTTCGTTGCCACCACGAGCGCTGGGACGGGCAGGGTTACCCGCGGGGGCTGCGCGGCGAGCAAATCCCCCTGGGCGCCCGGCTCTTCAGCGTGGTGGACGCATTCGACGCCATGACCAGCGACCGGCCCTACCGGCGGGCCATGGCCTACGAAGAAGCGCTGGACGAGCTGCGGCGCTGGGCCGGAACGCAATTCGACCCCGAGATAGTGGAGCTCATGGCCCAGCAATACCTCGAGGTCGTTGCCTGGCATCGCCAGCAGGCGGGACGCGCCGGTGTCGCGTAGTCACCGGCCTCCCTGCAATGTGCGACTAGCCGTCCCAACTCACGGACATCACCTCTTGCTCTCCCTTCCGCCGCATCCGGAGGCCGACGCGCCCGCTGCCACGGGCACCCCGCGCGGCGTCTCCGCCTCCATACTGACTGGCCGGTCAGTGACCGACCTACCGGTATTGTAATAATGCCAAATGATGCCGCGTGTCAAGGACTTTTTCGCCCGCTGTCGATGGCCAGTGAATTTGACCGGGACAAGTGGCCAGTGATTTTGTCCTCTCATGCGAGAGGAAGGGATCACGTTGACCAGCAGGGCGCAGAAACGACTGCAGGCGCTCACCCAGGTACTGTCAG
>JAJYLG010000074.1 GCA_021787985.1 Chloroflexota bacterium | reverse complement strand
TTCCGATCTCCGCGCCTCGAAGCCGCGCACGACCGGCAGGTGCGACAACTGCACCTGCGCCTCGGCCAGCGACATCCCGCCCTGCCGCATCTGCGTCATCAGGGCGTCCTTGAAGTGCTGCCAGCTCGTGTAGCCCTGCGGCAGCGTGCCGTCCCGCACGGCGGCGTCGAACATGTGTTGCCCCAGCCCCCAGTAGCCCGTGCTGGCGATCTTGCTCACCGCCGCCCGGTAGGCGCGCTCCGTCGGCGTCCCCGAGAGCCCGACGCTGTTGTCCAGCCGTTGCAGCTCCGCAGGCGTCAGCGCCGCCCGGTAGGCGTCGATCGCCTCGTTCCGCGCCGCCTTGTCGATGACGGCTCCGGTCGTCTGGTCCACGATCGCCGGATCGCGGAAGATCGCGTAGTAGCCCGCGAGTACCGGGTCGGCCGGGGGTGCGCCGCCCTTCTGCGCCATCTCCCAGCCCGCCAGCGTCTCCCGGTCGGCGCGCTGGGCCTTCCACTGCGCGGGGGTCAGCGTCTTGGCCGCAAGGGCGCTGTCATCCTGCACCTGCTCGGCGCGCAGCGTGGCCAGTTGCGGCGACGACTGCGAGGCGTCGAGCGCCGTCCGCGCCTTGACAACCTTCGGGTCGTTGAGCACGGCGTCCACCTGCTGGCGCGTGCCCTTCGCCTGCACGTCCGCGAAGCTCCCGAATCCCGCCCGCCGCGCCGCGCTGTCGCGCTCCTGCGTCCAGATCGTGTACGGGCTCTGCGGCCACGCCCCGACCGTCGCGGCAACCGGCCCTTCGCGCGTCATCTGCTGGTAGGTGAGCGGGATCGGCAGCATCGCCGCGAGCCTGTCCTGCGGCGAGAGCCCGCCCGCGTGGAAGCGGCCGCCCGAGTCCCAGCCGAAGCCCGCCGCCGCCGGCACCGCCGATGCGCCCGGCGCCAGCCGGCCGAACGCGAACTGCCCCGCCGGGCCCGCCAGCTCCCCCACCTTCGGCGCGAAGCCCGAGTAATCCCCCGTGGCGATCGCCGGGCCCAGATCTTCCGGGCTCATCACCGCTTCGTTGGCCACCACCGTCGCCGCCTTCGCCAGGAGCCCCCAGAAGGCGCGCGCGCGCAGCAGCGGCACGTTCTGGCCCCCCACCTGGAGCGTCGCCCAATCGCTGTGGTAGACGAAGCGGCCGTTCTCCCAGCCGATCGGCAGCGGCACCGGCTTCCCGTTCCCGTACTTCATGTTGTACAGGCTCCCCGCGCCCCAGACGAAGAGGCCGGTCTGCAGGATCATCTTCGCCGCCGCGATCCGCTCGTCGGCATTCGCTCCCGGCATCAAGAGCTTGCTCAGCACCGGCACCTGCTCGATCATCGCCCGCGTCCGCGAGGTCGAGAAGATGGCGCGCCCCTCCGTCGCCGCCCGGCCCTCGCGCAGCGCCGGCGTGCCGCCGCCCGTGGTCGATTTGACCGTGGCGGCCTCCGCCATGAGCCGGCGCATCCCCGCGTCGGTGAGGGCGCTCCGCTTGCCCCAGTTGAGCGCGCCGGCTCCCTCGAACGCCTTCTGCCGCATCTCGCCCAGCACCGTCTTCCAGAGGAAGTCCGTCAGCGGCGAGGCCAGCTTGTTCAGCCCCCCGAGCGGCCCCATGCCCTCGGCCAGTGAGCCGATCGACCCGTGCGGTACGCCGAACTGCGCCGAGACCGCCTCCGGCGGCAGCCCCGTGCCGAAGGACGGGTCGAAGAGCCGGTGCCCGGTCAGGTCGTTCAGGAGGGCGTAGGACATGTTCGCCCAGTTGAAGGGCGTCATGCCCTGCATCCGCATCGTCGCGCCGTAGAGGTCGCCCGGCGTCAGTTCGATGCTGCGCGCCATCTGCAGCGGCTTGCCGACGGCCTTCGACAGGCCGCCTTCCGGCTGGAAGATGTGCTCGACCGCGTTGTTCACGGCCGGCGGCAGGTACCAGGTCTTCCCCAGCGCCTCGTGCCCCGGCGGCAGGGACTCGGGGTTCCACTCCGAGAGCGCCTTCATCCTGCTGTTCGTCACCTCGACCATGCCCGCCTCGCGCGCCACGGCCGGATCCTGCGTGCCGTAGTGGCGCAGCACCTCGTGGTTGAAGAAGGCATCGGCGAGGCCGCTCGCCGTCTCCTGCCGCCCGCGACGGAGCGAGCCCAGGAGCGTCGCGTCCTTCGGCAGCCGCTCCCCGGCCAGCAGCCCCTCGGTCAGCGAGCCGTACGTGCGCGCCCGCGCCGCCGCCACCTCGCCGCGCGCGTCGCGCTCCAACGGCAGTTCGAGCGGCCCCGGCTTCTTCGCCATCCAGCGCTGCGAAAGGTAGCGCTGGTCAGGCCCGACCGCCCCGGCGATCGTCGGGTCCACCGTGCGATAGGCCGTGTTGAAGCGCCCCGTGTCCCCGCCGTTCAGCGCGTCGAGCTTCGCCGTAAGCTCCTTCGTCCAGCCGCTGAAGTCGCCCGGCGACTGGTAGGCGATCATCATCTTCTGTTCGAGCGGCAGGCGGGCGAAGTCGGGCAATGGCCCCTCGTAGCGCAACGTCGGCATCGCATTCCGCAGGGCCTTGACCGCGCCCGCTTCGAGCCTCGCTTCCGGCGTCATCTGCGGCAGGAGCAGCGCCCGCTTGAGCATCACGGCCACGTAGCGCAGGTTGTTCAGCCCCTCGATGGCCGTGTGCCCGGACAGGAAGCGCGCCTTGCCCGCGAGCGTCCCCATGCGCCCCGGCGTCAGGTTCTCGTCGCCGATCCCCGCCATCTGGTGGTCGGCCAGCGCCATCGCCAACCGGAGCTGCCCGGCGTCGTTTAGCCCGGTAGGCGAGCCGCCCGAGCGCCGCACCACCTCGTCGTAGATCATGTCCGGGGTCGTGGCCTTGTCGCTGATCAGCGGCACGGGCGCTTGCTCCGGCGGCCGCCACACCGGCGGCTCAGGCGGCGGCGGCCCTCCCGGCGGCCCCAATCCCGTCCCGCCGGGGAACTCGCCCTCGGCGAGGATGCCGTGGGGCGTACCGGGCTTCTCTCCGGGCCGCGGCTCCAAGCCGAGGCGCTGCTCAATCGTACTCGGCGCTCCCGGCGGATGGGGTGGGATCTGAGGCAACTGCGCCCTGATCTCGTCGAGGCGCGCCTGCGCCGCAGCCAGTTCCGGCGTCCCGCTGATGCCGAGCCGCTGCGCGCCCTCGATGTCCCGCAGCAGCGTCCGCCGTTCGCGGTCGAGCGCAGCCAGCGGGGGCAGCGCTTCGGGCTGTGACGGCACTGGTACCTCGGCGCCCCCGGCGGCCGCCTCCCCGGATGTGACGGGCAGCACAGCCTCCGGCAACGCAGGCACCGCCTCGCCGCCCGGCCGCCCGGCCTCCATCGGCAGCACCTCGGGCGGCACGGATGGTTTGCCCTCCATCGGCAGGAGCGGCTCGCCCGGCCCGCCGCCCCGCTCGGACTGCGCCAGCTCGATCAGCGCCCGCCCGCGCGGCGTCTCGGCGATGCGCCCCAGCGCGCCCAGCGCCCCGCCCTCGCCACGCGCGATCTCCCCGAGCACCCCCGCCGCGCCGCGCGCCGCCGGGCCGATGGCGAACGGCGCCGCGTTCAACGCCGCCTGCTCGAGCGCCGCCTTCCCCGACAGGTTCCCCGCCGCGTACTGCGCCCCCGCGTTCGCCGTGCCGAGGCCGGCGAGCCCCAGCCACGCCGGGGTCAGCGCACCGCCCGTGAGGACGTCCGCCGCAACGGGCGCCACGGAGCCTGTCGCCAGGTGGCCGAGCGTCCGCACGGGCTCCGGCTGGCGTTCGATCTGCTCCCCGAGGGTGCCGCCCTTCTCGTTTGGCATCGGGGCGATCATGAGCGGCCCCCCGCCGCCAATGGCGGGCAGCGACTCGATGCCCCGCTGCGCCAGCCCGAACGGCACGTTCACCGCCCGGTTCACGGCGCCCAGGATGTCCGGCACGGCCAGCCAGGGGTTCTGGCTCTGCCCGGCGGCGGCGAGCGCCCGCGAGACGGCCTGGTCGAGCGGCATCCCCTGCGCCACCTGGTTCCCCGCGTCGTAGGAGACCGCCAGCTTGTCCTGGTCGGTCATCCCCGGATACGCCTGGCCCAGCGCGCTCATGACGACCGCCGCCGGCTGCGGGTTCGTCAGGACGTTCTGCCCCTCCGGCGTCGAGAGCATCTGCCGGAACCAGTCCGCCTGCCGGCCCACGTCGGCCGGCGCCACACGCGCCTCCGCGTACCCCGGAAGATCCCGCAGGGGGGCGCCGATGAAGGTCGATGCGGGCTCCGGCGCACCGGTGTACGGGTCGAAGGCCGGCCTGTCGCCCAGGGCCGGCAGATCCACGAGCCCGCCCGCCCGGCCGTAGGGAGGTTCGGGGTGGAACGCGGCCCACGCGGCCCGCAGGTCGTCCGCACTCGGCTGCGCGACCTCCTGGAGGCTGCGCAGCCCCCCGTACCGCGCCACCCGCGCCAGGTCGGCGGGGGCCGGCGCGGGTGGCGCCGGTTGGGGCACCTCGGGCTGGTTGAGCGCCTGCTGGTCAGCCCAGGTGAGCAGCCCGCCGGCCGCGTCGGCCTGGGGCGCCATTAGAAGAGCGCCCCCGGCTGCGCGTCAGCGAGGCCGAAGTCGAACTGCGACGGGTCGTAGCCCGCCGCCTGGTAGAGCGCCCGCAGCGCCGCCTTGCGCGTCGGGTCGAGGCTCCGGTACCAGCGCGCGACGTTCGTGTAGCCGCCGATCCCCGGCACGTTGCCCTGCGCGAGCTGCGCGATGTAGCGCGGGTCGGCGAGCGTGTTGCCGCTCTCGCCCTGCGCGAACAGCTTGGCTGACGCTTGCAGCGCCGTCTGCCCCGGAGCGGCCGTGCCGCCCGCAGCACTGGAGGGCGACGCCGCGCCGTAGGGGTTCTGGCCGACCGTGGCGAGTTCCTGCGGGCTGAGCGGGTGCAGGCTCGCCGGCGCCGACTGCGTGCTCACCGCGCCGATCCCCGGCACGAAGCGCACGGGCGCGTACTGGCCGTACTGCTGCCGGAGCCTGTCGTTCTGCTCCTGCGTGTAGAGCGGCGCCATGCGCGCCCGGAAGGCGGCCGCGTCCTCGCCCGGATTCGGCCGGTACGTCTGGCCGTAGACCGTGATGGCGTTGTCCGGGCCGAACTGCCGGTTCACCGCCGCGTTGATCGTCGCCGCGTTGTCCTGGAGCCACTGGCGATCCGGCGACGCCGCGATCTCCCGGAGCTGCGCTGCGAGGTCACCGCCGCCCGCCATCCCCGGCACCACACCCCCCTGCCCCATGCGCTGCGCCACACGCGCGAGGTCGAAGATGTTGATCGTCCCGTCGCCGTTCAGGTCGTAGCGCGGGTCGTACCCGGCCGCGCCGCGCACCGCCCCGTAGTGCTGGGAGATGTCGCCGAGCCCCGGCCACGCGACCGGCCCCGTGACCGGCGTCCCCGGCCCCGTCGCCACCGGCCCGCCGATGGGCTGCCGCGGCCACGTCGGGAACGGACCCGCGACGCCCGTGCCCGTAGACATCGGCCCGCCCACCGGCTGCGGGGGCGTCCGGTACATCTCCGCCCCGGCCGTCGTGTCCTGGATCATCTGCGCCTGCCTCGTGCGGTCGAGCTGTCGACTCACCCCCGGCTGCGGCCGCACCTCGACCTGGTTGCCGTCCTGCCGCAGCGTCTCCGGCCCGTTCTCCGCCAGCGTGAAGCGCGGCTGCCGGCTGTAGGCGCCGATGCCCACGATCGGCTCGTCCGCCACGAACCGCCCGCCGCGCGCCAGCCCCGGCGTCAAGAGGCTCTGGATGTAGGCGTCGTACGGCCCCGGCTGGGGCTGGGGAAGGCTCGGCCGGATGTTCTCCAGCACCGGGTTCGAGACCGGCACCCGCGTCCCCGTCCGCGCGTACAGGTCGAGCACCTGGACGATGTTCGCCGGGTCCTGCGCCAGCTTCGCCATGTCCATCGCTTCCTGCCAGTTCCGCCCCGCCGCCGCTTCCGCGAGGTTCCCGCGCCCGAGGTTGTAGGTGCTCTGGATGCCCTGCTGCTGCACCCGGTACGGCAGGTACCCGTAGCCCTGGCCGATGCCCATCAGCCCGGCGCTGCTCCCCCCGTACAGCTCGGGGAAGAGCACGTCGTTCGGCCCGTCCCCGTAGAGCGCCGCCCGCCGCGCCCGCTCCTGCCCGAGCGCCTGGATCTGCTGCGGCGAGAGCCCCGCTTGCACGAGGTCGAGCAGCACGTTCCCTGTCGTCATCCGGCACCCCCCAACTGGCGCGCCTGCGCCCGCGCTTCCTGCTGGCCGATCGCCTTGCCCGCCCCCGGCGCGAGCTGGCCCGTCCGCTCAAGATAGCCGAGATACTGCCCGAAGAGCTTCACCCCGTCCGCCCGCGCCGTCTCCGTCTTCACCATGTTCGCGATCAGCCCCAGCGCGTCCATCACGGGCATCTTCTGCAACGTCGCGATGTCCAGCCGCACGAAGCCGCCGATGTACCCGCCGGCGGTATAGCGGTCGATCACTGGCCGCGCCATCTCCATGATCCGCCCGAGCGCCCGCGTGGCGATCTCGTTGTACCACTCCGGCGTCATCGGCTCGCTCATTGCGGCGTCCCCGGCACCCCGCCCGCCACCGGCGTCCCGCCCGGCATCGTCTGCGTCGGCGGCGGCACGTACGCCGGCCCCAGGCTGTTCGGGCTCGGCGGCTCCTCAGGCGGCGGCCCGCCCGGCCCAGCCTCGGGCGCAACCGGCGCCGCCCGCGGCAGGAGGCTCTGGATGTACGCCACGAGCTGCTGCTGCGCCGCCTGCCGCACGAAGCCCACCATCCAGCCCGGCTGCCCCGGCCGCCCCACCGCGTCGTTCACGATGTTGTCCTCAAGGATCTGCGCCTGCATCGCGTACGGGTCCTTCACCCCCGCGTTCTGCATGTGCTGCGTCATCGACCACGTCCCCGCCGCCATCTGCGACGTGCTCATCTGGATCGCCGCGTACTTCGTCTCCGGCGACTCCGCCCCGATCGTCACCCGCACGTCCACCGGCGCCGCCACCATCTCCGGCGTGATCTGACGCGGCGCCGCCACCCGCACGCCCGCCTCAAGCTCCCGCGGCCCCGACGGCAGGTACGGCACGTAGATCGTCTCCCCGCTCTTCGCCACCGCCCCGTGACACAGCAGGAGCACGGTCTTGTGCGCCAACGCCCGCTTCGACTGGTACGGCTGTAGCCGCAGCGCGTACGCCGTCTGCAACCGCGCCAGATGGATCCCCGTCTCCCCCGAGGAGCCCGACCCGGCGAAGAACTCGTGGATCCGGTAGCGCGCCGTCTCCTGATCGACCAGCCCCAGCAGCTTCGGCAGGTCGATCCCCGTCGTGTCCACCCGCTTCAGCGGCGGCACCTGCGGCGTCACCTGCCCGTCTACGATCTGCTGCGACTTCACTTCCTGCGTGCCGTCCAGCGGCACCGCGCCCGCCAGCGTGTCCGGCTGGTACACGTCCCGCGTCGCCTCTTCGATCCCCATCGAGAACGCCAGGCTCTTCAACATGTTCCCGCGCTGGTGCGTCTCCAGGAGCCCCAGGGTCACCGGCTGTCGGCGCTTCGCCCCCGCGCGCAGCTTCGTGTCACCCTCGATCAGCACGTACCCCGTGTGCCGGTCGAACGGCTGCGGCGTCCGGATGAAGATGCCGTCCCCCTCCGCCGAGTCCGGCAGGTCGGCGATGACGACGATCTCCTCCCGCGTCCTGATCTGCGTGTACCGCACCCGCCGCGGCCCGTCCGCCGAGAACGTGATCGTCCCGTGCGCGTCCAGCGGCGCCAGCCCTCTCCCTACGGCCGCATCCTCCGTCCCCGTCAGGACGATCTGGTCGCCCGACAGCACGGCGCCGTACTGCCCCAGCGCATCGAGCGCCGGGTGCAGGTCGATCATGCCGTCCTCCATCCCCACGCTCACCCCGTCCGGGTCCTCGAAGGCGTCCCAGACGTCGGCATCGACCACGCGCACGCGGTAGCGCAGGCCGTCCTGCACGAGCGCTTCCTGCGTCACCCTGTCGTACGCCTTCTCGTGGTCGCCGCCCGTCTCCCGCCAGGCCGCCACGTACGCCGCCTCCGGCGTCCCCGCCTCAGGCTCCGGCCCGTCGCAGGCCAGCTCCAGCGCCGCCCGGTCCGCGTACTTGCCGATCTCCGGCCCCGGCCCGAGGTAGTCCACCGCCAGCACCGTCAGGCCGTCCGCCAGAAAGCCGTCACACTCGTCGAGCTGCACCGCGATCGGGAAGAGCAGCTCGTGCAGCGCCTCATCCGCCTGCTCGAGCTCCTGCGCCAGCTTGCGCACCTTCGCGTCCGTCGTCCGCGACAACACCTCGATCTGCGCCTCGTTCGACGCCAGCAGGTGCTTCCGGGTCTGGATCTCGTCGTCCGGCTCCTGCGACTGCACCGGGACGAACAAGGACTGCACGCGCGCCGGCAAGGTCGCCCTGAGCGTCTGCAACACGTCGTCCATGCGCCGGTCGCGCACGCGCCGCCATTCCCTGAGCGTGTCGTGCTCCGTCCGCAGCCGCTCCCGCAGCCGCTTGGCATCCGTCAGGTCTGTAATCATCGGCCCCCCATGTACCCCGGCAAGCGCCGCTCCGACGGCCGCGCCGCGGGCGTGCCGGGCCGCGCCCGCCCGTACGCCAGCACCAGCCGTCCCGACGGCAGCGCCACGCGCTCCAGCGGCCGCGCCTGCCCCAGCGCCATCACGGCATAGCGTAGCGCGTCCAGACAGTCCGCGTGGTGGTCAACCGGCGTGTCCGACCGCACCATCGTCGCGCCGATCCGCCGCTCCGACCAGACGTACTCCCCAAACTCGCCCACCAGCGCCCGGCATTCGCTGTCCACGGTCAGCCCCGGCGGCTCACCCCCAAGCCGCTCCTGCACCAGCCGGATCCCCGTCTCCCGGCTCTTGTCCGCCGCCACCGCCGGGAACCCCGCCGCGCGCAGCGTCGCAATCGCCACCGGCTCCGAGCCGTCGCACGCCACCAAGTCCAGCTTCCGCCGCGCCGACCACGCCGCGAGCTGCTGGCCCACCTCCGCCAGCCCCAGCCCCGGCCGCGCCAGCTCCGCGTAGACGTGCGCCCGCCCCGACGCCCGCTCCCCCACCAGGATCAGCGCTGTCGGCGTGATGCCGCCCCAGTCCACGCCGGCCACGACGCGCACGCACTCCTCCAGCGCGCACGGCGCCGGCCGCGGGCCCGTGAACATCGGGTAGACCAGACCTTCGAAGGCCGTGTAGCGGCCGAGCAACTCCTGGTCGAAGAAGGGCGTCCCCTGATAGCGCCGCTCCAGGCTCTCGATCAGCCCGGCCGGCAGGTTCCGGGCGTTGTCGCGGATCGTCGCGTGGTACACCGCGTACTCGCCCTGCCCGCTCTCGCCCCAGACGTTGCGCGTAAAGTCCATGCCGCGCGGCGTCGTCGTCGCCCACAGGGAGTGCCGGAAGCCGTCCGGCCCCGGCCGCGAGATACGGCCAAGCGCCACCTGAAACGCATCCTCGCCGCAGTACGCCACCTCGTCGATCCAGATGTCATGCCACTCCGGCCCGCGCAACGAGTCCGGGTCCGAGAGCGAGCGCAGCACGAACCCCGAGCCGTTGTCCAGCGTGATCCGGTGCTCGACGTGGTTATGCTCGGCCACGCAGCGCGGATGGAGCAGGCCGAGCAGCGTCGTGAGCGTCGCGTCCCGGAGCTGGTCCCACGACGGGCCGCCGATGAGCTGCCACGTCCCCGGCCACTGGTACCGGCGGGCGATGCTCCGCACCGCGCCGGCGACGGTCTTGCCCGACCGGATCGCGCCGCGGAAGAGCGGGTAGCGCGCCTCGCTCGCCACGAACGCCGACTGGATCTCCGTCAGCGCCACCCGCGGCGTCTGCGTGTCAGCCTTGCGCATCACACTCCCCGGGTATGGCAACGCCGGCGCATCGCTCCCCGGCGATCACCGGCCCGGCCCGCACCCGCCGTCCCGACCGCCCGGTCTCCGCTCCCGGCCCGGCGGAACTCGCCCGCTCGCGCCTGCCTCGACCGCGCCATCAGTCTGACGCCGCTTGACATCGGCCCGCCGCTCTCCACGCCCTGGGCGCGGTCTCCGCCGTCCGGCGCCGCCCGCCGTCCGTATCCGTCCCGTAGTTCGTACGGGCCCCGCTACGGCAGGCCGGCGGCCCCTCGGGCTCGCGCGGCACACTAGCCGGCCTGAGTGTACGGCGGCAGGATCACCAGCGGCAAGGGGCGATCCGCGTCGCCGGAGATCGTCACCTGCTGCGCCGGCTTGCCGTCCAGCCGCTCGTAGATCAGCTTGATCGCCGGCAGCGCCACGGCCGGATCCTCCGCCCGCGCCAGCTCGAGCAGTCTCGCCGCCAGCTCGCGGCGGTCCACAATCTCGCGCAGCGCGTCCGAGACGAGCCCGCGCGGCCTGCCGTGCGGCCACCCGCTCCGCCCCGGTAACCAGCGGCCCTGCGCATCACGCTGGACCACCGCCGTCCCGTCATCCATGGCCAGATAATAGCGTCCACCGCACGCGCGCCCAACAGTTTTTTCGGCCTGGCGCCCTGTACCACTTGACACCGTGTCCGGCATGGTGTACCATGATGCCATCGGCAGGCAGCGCAGCGAAGGAGAGACAGCATGACACGGTACGGCAACCCGCAGCCCTACGATCTGACGCTCTATGAAGTCGTATTCCGCGCGCCGGACAAGGGTGATCGGCTCGTCGGCTACAACGCACGGACGCTGCAAGCGATCCGCCGCAGGCTCAAGGGCGCGACGGCTGCGGCCATCCTGCACGAGCTGCCGGACGGGTTCCGCTTCGCTGCCATGAAGGGCGCGCGCGGGTACGCGGCAGGCGGGTTCGCGGTGTGTTTCTCGGGCCGCACCGAACGGCAAGCACTCGCGGAAGGCGCCTTGCCGCCGCTGGCGTAGCGCCCGGGACGGGAAGGGCGGGAACATAGTAGGAGGACCACCATGACCACCATCGGGCGCCGGCGGTGTCCACACTGCCACCAGACGCGACCAGCCTACCTGTACGCTTCGCACATCATTGGTTGCAAGCCTGACGTACGGACCTTCTGCGCCGCACCGAGCTGTACTGCCCTGGTGACACCACCAGCCCGGATGTGCGAGGAACACCGGCGCGCGTAGCGCTCGGACGTCGGCCGCTCACGGGCGGTCGGCGCTCGCGCGCAACGGGAGCGCACGGGGGAAGGAGGAACACCATGACCACAGCAGTGACCGGCGAGACGACCAAGCCGGAACGCCTCGAACAATGGCAGCGCGTCCTACTGCACAGCATGAGCCGGGCGGACGTGATCCAGACCATCCGCACCGCGCTCCGGCAGCGCAGCGACCGTCCATGGAGCGTCCGGGGCGGCACCGGCACCGCGTACGGGTGGATCACGATCGGCGCGCCGCCCTCGCGGTGCGTCAGCGGGGACGCAATGACCCCCGAGGATCAGGCCGAGCTTGGCCGCCTCCTCGGGAAACCGGTGCACTATCAGGGCGAGAGCATCCCCGCCAGCCACGACTACTACCGCGTAGCACTCTGCCGCGCCCTCTACGGCCATGCGGGGGCCTTCGAGGCCGAACCGTACTGGGACTGAGGCGGCCGCAAACATGAACGTCGATCCGGCCGGCATGACAGACGAGCCCCCGCACACCTACGACATGGATCTATCGACCACGAGACACGGGGACAGCGCCTACGCGCTCACGGGACGCGGCATGACCGCGGCTGGCGTGCGCAAGATCCTCCTCACGCTGCCCGAAGCCATCCGGCCGCTCGTGCAGATCACAGACACGAAGGGAGAGTAGGAACATGGATATCACCGAATTGATCGCGCACTTTAACACGAAACACGGCCTCAACATCCCGCCGGATCGCTCGCCTCTGTGGCCAATCTCCCTCTGGCTCGATCACCTGACGCTCCACGCCACGTTCGGGCCCGACGAGCCCGACCACACACACGCGGCGAAGCACGCCGAGCCCATCCGCCGCGGCAGCTACGCCGACCACGCGGCCGAGTTCCCCGAGGCCCCGTGAAGCCCTACCTGCTCCGGCTTGACCCCGACCTCGCCGCCGCCCTCGCCGCCTACACGGCCGGCGGACCGCCGGCGTCCGAGGTCATCCGCCTCGCCCTCGCCGAGTACCTCTCCCGCCACGGTGTCCCGGCCGCCCCTGCGCCCACCAGCAAGGGCGGCCGGCCCCGCGGCTCCGCCCAGGCCGGCATCTACCACCGCCACCCCGAATCCGGCGCCGTCACCTGCCACGCCGTCCGCGCCCGCAGCCGGCCGCAGGCCCGCCTCCTCCAGCGCGCCGGCTACACCCTGCTCCCCGAGGACGAGGCCCGAGCCCACCTCGGCCGCGACCTCGCCTCCATCCCCTCCTACACCGCCTGGCTCCGCGGATAGCAACAGGCGCCCTTGCGGGGCGCCCGTCAGGAAAGGAGTCCGGCCGTGATGAGTGTCCGGACCCCCGGAGCCTAGCCCCAATTGTGCGGATCCGCAAGATTGGGCCGCCCGGAGGCCCCAAGTTCTCATGTTCTCGCCCCCTATAGAGAGTACTGTAATGAGAGAATAGATCTCAGACGCCCCCTTTAGGGGGGGGCGTCTCTGTTCTCAAAAAGTTCTCAGTGAGTGAGAACACGAGAACATCGGCTGATTTCGTATCTGTGGATCCTCTCAGTCACGTTCTCGCCGCCACGCCCCAGTACTGCTCCCGCCCCTCCTTGCGGGTGCGCACGAAGTTCTCACCCTGCCCCAGAATCCGAGTGATGGTGCCGTAGGGCCGTGAGAACATGGCGGAGAGCGCCTGCGCGGTCATCTCGCCGTCCCGGAGCAGGGCTTCCATGATGCGCTCAGGGAGCCGGCCCCGCTCGTAGTCCGGCAGGGAGACGAACTCCCGGCGCTTCGCCGGCCGGACGCCCTCCAGCCCGTCCGGGCCGAACTCCAGCGCCACGTACTGCGCCTCGCCCTGCGGCACGTCGTTGGCCTTGACGACCTGGAGCATGAGCCCGAGGGTCTGCCCCGTCACCTCGGCCGCCACCTGCACCGTCACGTCCGCCGCGTGCTCGAAATGGCTCGACCCGAAGATATGCGCGCTCCCCTGCTCCGCCCGCCCCTCGTGGCTCGTGTGGGCGATCGCCACCCACGACGGCGCCAGCCCCGACAGGGTGTCCATGATCGCGTTGGCCACGTCGTCCTGGACGAGCGCCCCCTGCCCCGCGCGGGAGATCGAGTCCAGCACGATCACGTCGACCGCACTCCGCCGCACCTCGTCCTCGATCATCGACGCCACCGCCCGCAGCGGCCGGCCGCGCGCGCAGAGGGCCCGTAACGGCTGCTCCGGGTCGATGCCGAGCGCCAGGTTCAGCCGGTACAGCCGCCGCGCGAACGTCTCCTGCGAGCGCTCGAGCTGAACGAAGAGCAGCCGCGAGGGAGCGGCCGGCCAGAAGTCCGTCAGCCCCTCCATGCAGCGCGCCCAGATCATCGCCAGATAGGTCTTGCCGCTCCCCCCCGGCCCGTACAGGATCGTGCCGCCGCCGCGCAGCACGTAGGGCGCCATCAGGTACGACAGGGGGTCGGCCACCGGCCGCAGGTCCCCGATCGTGTTCCCCGCCTCCTGCCAGCGCTCCCAGGCGTTGTGGCAGAAGGCGTCGAGCCCGCGCCGCAGCTCCACCGCCGGGAACGCCTGCTGGTCCAGCTTCCCCAGCGCCGCATGCGCCGCGTTCGCCAGCTTCACCCGCTCGCCGTGCCGCCCCAGGTTG
>JAJYLG010000073.1 GCA_021787985.1 Chloroflexota bacterium | reverse complement strand
CGCTCTGCTGCTGGGAGACGGCGGCGATGGAGTCGACGGCGGAAGTGACCTGGGCAGCGTTCGCGGCCATGTGCTGGGTGGCGGCGGTGTTCTCCGTGACGACGGTCGTCACCCGCTCGAGGGCCTGGACGACGGTGCGCGCACCGGCGGCCATCTGCTGGGCGGTGGCGGCGATGCCGCCGACCTGCTCGGTGGTCGTATCGATCGCGGCGAGGATCTGCTCCAGGGCGACGCCGGCCACGTCCGTCTGCCGCGTGCCGTCCTGGACCTGGGCGGCGCCGGCCTGCATGGCGTCGACCGCGGCGCGTGTCTGGTCCTGGACCTGCTGGATGAGGTCGCTGATCGCGCGGGTCTCGCGCTGCGACCATTCGGCGAGCTTGCGGACCTCGTCGGCGACAACGGCGAAGCCGCGACCGTGCTCGCCCGCCCGGGCAGCCTCGATGGCGGCGTTGAGCGCGAGGAGGTTGGTTTGCTCCGCGATGTCGTCGATGGTGCCGACGACGTGGCCGATGCGCTCGCCGAGCTGGCCGAGCTGGCCGACGCGCTCCGCGGCAGCCGAGACGACATCGCGGACGGCGGCCATGCCGACGACGGCGTCGCGGACGGCGCTGGCGCCCTGCTGTGCGGAGTCGCGCATCTGCTGGCTGGCGGTCGCCACCGAGGCTGCGTCGGCGGCGACATGATCCACGCCGCTGGCCATCTCGGCGACCAACGTGGAGGCGGCCTGGATCTGGTGAGCCTGGTCGCGGGCGCCGCGTGCGACCGTATCGACGGCCCGGGCGAGCTGGTCCATGGCCGAGCTGGTGGAGCTGGCAGCGCGGCTGGTCTCCTGGGAGCCGGCAGCGACGTTCTGGACGGCCTGGGAGACCTGCTGCACGGCCGACCCGGCCTGGGCGGTAGAAGAGGCAAGCTGGCCGGAAGCGGCATGGAGGGCGTCGGCGGAGGCGCGGACCTCGCCGACCGTGGAGCGGAGGCCAACGGTCATGTCGGCGAAGGCGCGGCCGAGGAGGTCTCGGTCGGACCGAGGAGTGACGGAGCGCGAAAGGTCGCCGCGGGCGATCGCCTCGGCGGCGGTGGCCATCTCCTGGAGATACGCGATCATACGCTGGAATGCCGCGGCGGTCCGGCCGGTCTCGTCGCCGCGGTGGATCTCGATGCGCTGTTCGAAGTCGCCCGCGGCGATGTGGTCGGCGGCGGCGGCCATCGCGCGGAGCGGCAGCGCGATGCTGCGCGCCACGTAGAGGCCCAGGCCGAGGGCGCCGAGGATGGTGGCGACGATGACCGCCAGCAGGGTGGCAAAGGCGCGGCTGTAGCCGGTGGCGCCACTGCGTATGGCGGCGTCCGCCCGCTGCCGCGCGAGGTCCGTGAGGGCATCGATGTCCTTGTTCATCGCTGTCTGCTGCGGAGCCGCCGTCTGGGTGATCAGCTTGGCCGCGGCCCGGTCGCCATCCGCAGTGTTGTAGGAGGCCTGGCCGCTCGCCTCGGCGACCGTGTCGGACCAGGCCTTGAGCGACTGCTCGAACTGCCCCGCGAGCTCGCGTTCTTTCGTCGACAGCGGCAGCGCCTTGTACACGGCGAAGCTGGTCTGTGCGTCAGACAGATAGCGCTGGGTCCAGCCAATGAAGCCTTCGCGTTCCTGCGGGTCGCTGGCCAGGACGGCGTTGAGCATGTCGCGCTGCGCCTGGAGGATGCTGCCGTGGGTCAGCGCGAGCTGCTCGACCGCGGGAAGCTCTCCCCGCCCGACGTCGCTCAAGCGCGCCTGGATCGAGCGCGCGGTGTAGAGGCCGAGGAACCCCACCAGGGCAAGCACGGCACACAGCGCCGCGAACGCGCCCAGCAGCTTCGTCAAAGTGCCGCGATCGTGAAACCATTGCATGGCAGTGCCGTTCTCCCGCGACGTGGTAGCGGGGCGCCGCGTGACGCGACCGGCCGTTCCCGGGCCCGTCGCGCGCAGTCCCAGCGCAAGAATCGAGCGGAGGGTCGTCCGACTTCAGGCCCCCGCCCATCCGCCGGGGCAGGCTTGATGCGGGCGCGGCGGAGCGATGGCTCGCGCCGCGTGGCGCGGCGCCGACCCGCGTCTGGGAGCCGGGCTTGCGCGGGCAGTCACATGCTGATGAGCTCGGCTCGCCGCAGCACGTTGCGCGCGATGCGCACCGTGGCGGCGTCGATCATCCGGCCATCGAGCACGGCCGCGCCCTGGCCGGCGGCCTCCGCCTCGGCCATGGCCGCGACCAGCCGCCGGGCCTGCTCGGCCTCCTTGGCGGTCGGCGCGAACACCTCGTTCGCGATCTCGATCTGGCTCGGGTGGATCGCCCACTTGCCGGCGAATCCGAGCACGCTGGCCCGCGTCGCCTCGGTCCGGTAGCCTTCGGGCTTGCGGATATCCGGGTAGGGGCCGTCGACGGCATCGATGCCGGCCGCGCGCGCGGCGACCACGATACGGTTACGGGCGTAGTGCCAGACGTCGCCGGGATAGGAGCTGATGGCGTCGAGCCGCACGCCCTGCGAGCCGGAGTAGTCGCCCGGCCCGAAGATCAGCGCCTCGAGGCGCGGGCAGGCACGGGCGATGGCGTCGACGTTGATCATCGCCTCGACCTCTTCGATGAGGACCTCGAGGGCAACCGGACGCCGGCGGCCGAGCTTCTCCTCGAGCTGACGGAGCAGCACGTCGACCCAGCGGACGTCCTCGGCCGACTTCACCTTGGGGACGATCAGGAGGTCCAGGCGATCGCCGGCCTCGGTGACCACCTGGATGATGTCCTCGAAGGCGTAGCGCGTCTCCAGTCCGTTGACGCGGACGGCGCGGGTCTTGCGGCCCCAGTCGAGCGTCTTCAGGGCGCGCACAGCCTTATCGCGGGCTGATTCCTTCTCCGCGGGCGCGACCGAGTCCTCGAGATCGAGGAAGACGAGGTCGGCCGCGCTGGCGGCGGCGCGTTCCATCATGTGCTCGTTGCTGGCGGGGGTGGAGAGCTCGGAGCGGCGCAGTCTCATGGGAGTTCCTTCCGTGGGAGATGTGAGGCGGCGTGTGACCGACGGCCGGCCGGCGGCCCGGCCGAGGGCCTCAGGAGGCAGCGGCACGATGGCCCTCGCCATGGATGCGGACCACGCCGGCGCGGGCGAGCGTGGTGACCTCATCGTCCGTGTAGCCGACCTCGCGGAGCACTTCGGCGGAGTGCTCGCCCAGCAGCGGAGCGCGCGTGCGCACACCGGATGCGGCGCCCGACAGCTTGATCGGGCTGCCGGCGATCCGCACGCGCCGCGCGGATCCGGGCTGCTCGACCTCGGCGAGCATGCCGCGCACGGCGACGTGCGGGTCGGCCACGATGTCGCGGACGGTGTTGACGGGGCCGCATGGCACGAGCCCGGATAGCAGGTCGACGACCTCGGCCTTGGTCATCGTCCGCGTCCAGTCGCTCACCATCCGGCGCACCTCATCCGCATGCTGAACGCGGGCGGCGTTGGTGGCGTAGCGTGGGTCCTCGCCGAGCTCGCCGCGGCCCATGATGTCGCACAGGAGCTGCCAATGGCGCTCGCTGGGAGCGGCGATCGTGACCCAGCCGTCGCCGGCCGGAAACGCGTCGAACGGGCAGAGCTGTGGGTTGCCCGCGCCCTGCGGGCCGGGGACCGCCCCGGCGTAGGAGTGCAGGTAGACGATGCGCTCGCACACCGCCAGCACGCCGTCGTACATCGCCACGTCCACCATCTGGCCCTCGCCGGTGCGCTCGGCGTGGCGCACGGCGGCCAGGATGCCCACGGCGGTGAAGAGGGCGGGCGCCAGGTCGCCAATGGGTGCGCCGGCGTTCATCGGCTGCTCGGGCCCCGGACCGGTGATGCCCGTGAGGCCGCCCATCGCCTGGGCGACGACGTCGTAGGCGGGCCAGTCGGCGTACGGGCTACGGCCGCTGCGCGGGTCGCCGAAGCCGCGGATGGCGGCGTAGACGAGCCGCGGGTACGCCTGGTGCAGCGCCTCGTAGGCGAGACCGAAGCGTTCCATGACGCCCGCGCGGTAGTTCTCGGTGAGCACGTCCGCGCGCGCGAGCAGCCGGTGCAGCACCTGGCGCCCCTCCCGGCGTTTCAGGTTCAGCGAGACGCTGCGCTTGTTGCGGTTGACGCTCTGGAAGTAGCCGCCGAACTCGCGCGCGTGGTCGTCCGCTGCGAAGGGGCCGACGGTGCGTGTGCCGTCGCCGTGCAACGGCTCGACCTTGACCACGTCTGCACCCAGGTCGGCGAGCACCATCGTGCAGTACGGCCCGGCGAGCGCTTGGGTCAGGTCCACGACGTGCAGCCCTGCCAGCGGCCCGGGGCGGATGAGCGGTTGGCTCACCGCGACGCCCAGTGCGAGCGGCGCTTGAGCAGCACGCGGCGCTCGCCCTCGAACACGACGGCCCCGTCCTGGTTGACGCCGCGATGGAAGAAGCGAACCTCGCCGGCGTCGGGCCGATCGGCGTCGCGCTTCGCCAATACCTCGCTGAAGGCGTACAGGGTGTCGCCATGAAAGACGGGCGTGCGGAAGCGGACCTTATCGAGCCCCAGCTCTTGTAGCGCCTGCTCGCCGGTGTCCTGCATCGCCAGCCCGACGACCATCGCGGCGGTCACGCCGCCGAACACGATGCGCCGGCCGATGGGGCCGGCGGCCATGCGATGCTCGTTGAAGTGGCCCTGGGCGGTGTTCATCACCAGGTTGGTGATGAGCACGTTGTCCATCTCGGTGACGGTCTTGCCGCGGGCGTGCTCGTAGACGTCGCCGACGGCGAAGTCCTCGAAGTAGTTGTCATTGCCGGTGTAGGAAGCGAGCGGGCGCTCCATCAGGCGCCCTCCAACAGGCGGTCGGAGATGATGCGGAGCTGGATCTCGGAGGTGCCCTCGAAGATCTTGGTGAGCCGCGCGTCGCGCCAGTAGCGCTCGATCGGCAGGTCCTTGGTATAGCCGTAACCGCCGTGCACCTGGAGGGCCGCGCTGGTGACGCGCTCGGACATCTCGCTGGCGAACCATTTCGCCATGGCAGCCTCCTTGTCGCAGCGGCGGCCGCTGTCGATCTGCCCGGCGACGTGCCAGGTGAGCTGGCGGGCGGCCTCGATCTCGGCCGCCATCTCCGCCAGCTTGAAGCGGATCGCTTGGAACTGGCCGATGGGTCGTCCGAACTGCACGCGCTGTTGGGCGTAGGCGATGGCGTCCTCCAGCCCGCCGCGCGCCAGCCCGATGGCGCGTGCCGCCGTGTGCGCTCGCGCCACCTCGAGCCCGCGCATCGCGCTGTAGAAGCCGGTCTGCCGGTCGCCGAGCAGCGCCGAGCCGGGCAGGCGGCAGTCGTCGAAGTGCAGCTCCCAGCTACGCCAGCCGTGGTAGCCGATGGTGCGGATCGGCGTGCCGGTGAGGCCGGGTGGAAACGTACCGCGCTCCTTCAGGATGAGGAAGCGCGAGATGCCGGTGTGGCGGCGCTTGGGGTCGGTCAGCGGCTCGGTGCGGGCGAAGAGCACGATGAAGTCGGCGCCGTCGGCGAAGGTGCACCACATCTTGGTGCCGTTGATCAGCCAGTCGTCGCCGTCGCGCCCGGCGCGGCAGGAGATGTTGGCGACGTCGGAGCCGGCGTCCGGCTCGGAGAGGGCGAAGGCGCCCAGGAACTCGCCGCGGGCCATGCGCGGCAGGTAGTCCCGCTTCTGCTCTTCGCTGAAGCCGCCGCCCAGGCCGTTGCCGCGGGCGATGATGCTCGCCACGCTCATCCAGCCGCGGGCCAGCTCCTCGGTCACCAGCACGTACTCGAAGGCGCCCAGCCCGAGCCCGTCGTACTCCTGGGCGATGAGGATGCCGAAGTAGCCCATGTCGGCCATCTGCCGGCGGAGCGACATCGGCATCTCGCCCTCGACCGGGTCGAGCGCGTTGGCGGCGGGCAGCACCTCCTTGCGCGTGAACTCCCGCGCGGTCTGCTGGATCAGCGCTTGCTCATCGGTCATGACGGTCACGACGCGGCACCTCGCTTCGCCACCAAGTTTGCGCGGCGGAAGTCGATCACGAGCTCGTCGCGCTGATTGAAGCCCTCGGTGTGCCAGGTCACGATTCCCTGGTCTGGCCGGCTCTCCGACTCCCTCACCTCGACGACGCTGCTGCGTGCCGTGAGCGTGTCGCCGGGGTAGACCGGGCGGTGGAAGGCCAGGTCGTCCACGCCGAGGAAGAGACCGCCCGCCTCGCTCAGGTCCTCGACGGAGAGGCCGAATACCACCAGGAAGACCAGCAGCGGGTTGGCGACCGCGCCGGGGTGGCCGTGGGCGCGGGCGAGCTCGGCGTTGAAGTAGAGCGGGTTGTAGCTCAGCGTGAGCGCGCTGAACAGGCTGTTGTCGCCCTCGTTGACGGTCCGTCCCCAGTGGTGCAGGAATCGCTGCCCAACAGAGAAGTCCTCGAACCGGTGGCCCTTGTGCCACTTGCGCGGTGGCCGGGCGGCCGGCTCCGTCATCGGGTTGCCACCGGCGGAGCGGTCAGCGCGGCCACGGCCGCCATCGAGGGCGCGGCCGCCGCGCCGCGTGCCGCGCGCGACAGCTCGTCCGCCCGTTCGGCGCCGACGACCGGCCCGGCCAGCGCTCGGAACTTCGTCTCCAGCCGCCGCTGCTGCCGGTCGAGGTCGCTCTCCGGTTGTTCCATATCCACCAGCTCCTCGTACGTGCTGCCGTCGTCCAGCTCGAGCGCCACGCGCGTGCAGCCGCTGCTCAGGCCCTGCTCGGGCTCGACGGTCACGCGATCGCGCAGCGCGACCACCTCCCGCTCGTGCACCGCCGCATCGGTGAATGCCGCGTCGCTCGTGTCCCGCCCGGCGAGGGCGAGGGCGGTGGTGAACCGCAGGCTGAACTTCCCCTCGAGGCCCGTCCGCGGCTCCTGGATGTTGCACATCGCCAGGTGGCCGGGCGGCACGCGCAGGCGGACGGCTCGCACGCGCTCGGGCGCGATGCTGTGGCGCTCGCGCAGGCGCAGCGCGGCCTCGATGCCGGCGTGCGTGCCGAAGCAGGCGGCGTGGAACTTGAACAGGACCGAGCGGATCTGGAACGCGGTAGGGTCGGCCAGCGCGCGCTCCGGACGGTAGGTGTCGGTGTGGGTGGCTGCGAAGCCCTGCGGGCACTCCAGCGCATCCGTGTTCGAGGTGAAGCCTCGGGCAGCCAGGGACGCGGCAAGCAGCCCGGCCTCCGCGGCACGGCCGGCGTGGAGCGGCTTGCACATCGTGCCGAACATCGATTTCAGGCCGGCCGCCTCGGTGCCGGCGATGCCGAGGGCGTGGCGCCACGCCGTCGCGTCGAGCCGCAGCAGGTGCGCACAGGCGGCGGCCGCGCCGAACGTGCCGACGGTGGCGGTGGTGTGGAAGCCGACGCCGTAGTGGCCGGGCATGACCGTCGCGCCGATGCGGCACTCGGTCTCGAAGCCCGCGACGAACGCGGTGAGGAGGTCGCTGCCCGGGTCGCCGCGCCATTCCGCCAGCGCCAGGAGCGCGGGGAAGACGGGGACGGACGGGTGCCCCCCGAGGGTGAGCTGTACGTCGTCGTAGTCGAGCGCGTGGCCGGCGGCGCCGTTGACCAACGCTGCCTGTCGCGTGGAGACGCGCCCGCCCGAGCCGACGAGCGTGGCCTGGGCGTGGCCGCCCTGCTCGGCCGCTTCCTCCGCCAGGATGCGGACGAGCGGCTCGCGCGAGCCGGCGATCGTCACGCCGAGCCAGTCAAGGAAGCACTGTCGCGCCAGTGTGACGACGTCCGGCGGCAGGCTCTCGAAGCGATACGAGGCGGCGGACGCCGCCAGGGCGGCGGTCAGAGCGGTGGTGTTGTCGTGCGTGACCGTTGGTCCACCTCCCGCGCGCGTGTGTGGGCGCGCCCCCTATTCTCGCGCGCCGCCTGCCGGGCACAAGGGCCGGTCGTACGGCAGGGACGCGAACCCTGGGTGACGGACGCTTGCTCGCGCGCGTGCGGGTGGCCGCCGGCCCTGGGTGGCGTGGTCACGGATGCACGCAGACGAGGTGGGGGAGGACCCCATCGGCGGCGTGGCCGTCTTGGCGGCGACCCGCGCGCTGGGCAGTGCACCAGATCCGGGGCGAGCGCGGCAACGAGCCGCCGCGGCCCGGAGGAGGGGTCGCGATCTAGTCCGCGAAGACCTCGGCGAGCGGCAGGGTGATGCCGGGGAAGAGCGGAGAGCCGAAGACGTCCCGTTCCGCCAGCGTCGGGTCCTCCTGGTAGGCGCTGTCGGCCAGTCGGAGTGTCCGGACCGTCCGGGTGTCGGGGTCGACCACCCAGTAGTGGGAGATGCCGAACTGCGCGTACAGGCGGAGCTTAGCCCCCAGGTCGCGCTTGCGGGTCGTCTCCGACGGCACTTCGACGGCGAGGTCGGGCGGACCCTGGATGTTCTGTTCGGTGACGATGTGCAGCCGATCCTTCGCGATGAAGAACAGGTCGGGCTGCACCACCGTCGTTTCGTCCAGCACCACGTCGGCAGGGGCCAGGTAGGCTCGCCCGTAGCCGGCGTCTTCCACGCGGGTGAAGAAGCGAGCAAGTTCGAAGAGCACTCGCTGGTGTCTGGTGCTGGGTGCGGGAGTCACGGCGAGCTCACCCTCCAGGATCTCGTAGCGCTTGCCGTCATCCGGCATCTGCTGCAGGTGCTCGTACGTGAGCTTGGACGAGATCGCCGACATACGCCGCTACCACCTTGCTCTCAGTATGCCAGAACAGAACCTCCTGCCCTCTGCCTTGACAGCGGTTCGGTGGAAGTGGTAACCGGGGGTCAGCCCAGGGGGAGGTATCGTGGCTGTGGAACCGGGACCGCTCGCTGACCTGCGCGTCATCGACCTGACGCACTACATCGCCGGCCCGTATTGCACCAAGCTGCTCGCCGACTACGGTGCGGACGTCGTCAAGGTCGAGCGTCCGACGGGCGACCCGTGCCGCACGCTCGGCCCGTTCCCCGGTGACCAGCCGGACCCGGAGAAGAGCGGCCTCTTCCTGTACCTGAACACGAACAAGCGCGGCGTGGTGCTCGACCTGAAATCGGAACGCGGCAAGGAGGCGCTGCGGCGGCTGGTGGCCACCGCCGACCTGGTGGTCGAGAGCTTCCGCCCGGGAGTGCTTGACCGTCTCGGCTTCGGATTCCAAGCGCTGCAGGCGATCAAGCCCGGCATCGGCTTGGTGAGCATCTCCAACTTCGGCCAGAGCGGCCCGTACCGCGATTACAAGGCGACCGACCTGACGCTGTTCGCGATGGGCGGCGAGATGTACTCGATGGGCGTGCCTGACCGGCCGCCCGTGCAGCAAGGTCCGCTGGTGGCGCTCGTCCAGGCGGGCGCCGCGGCGGCCGATGCTGCCCTGGCGCTCGTTTTCAGCTCGCGCTTCCAGGGCGAGGGCCAGCACGCCGACGTGGCGATCATGGAAGCTCATGCTGCGGGTGTCGACCGGCGGGCGCAGTGCATCGTCGCCTACTCGTTCTCGGGCCTCGTTAACTACCGCGTGCCGGGATTCGGTGCGGGCTTCCCTGGCGGCGCGTACCCGTGCCAGGACGGCTACTTCCACCTGTCCGGCGGCGCCGCTCACTGGAACCGCATCGTGCGCATGGTCGGCGAGCCGGAGTTCCTCGAGGACCCGAAGTGGACCACGCCCACCGCCCAGAACGACCCCGCCCTCAAGGAGGAGTTCGACGCGTTCTTCTTCGGCTGGGTGATGGAACGCACCCAGGTGGAGTGCTGGGCGGCCGGTCAGGCGGCGCACGTGCTCTGCGCCCCGCTGTACACGACCGCCGACATCTACGGCGACCCGGTCCTGCGCGAACGAGGCGCCTGGCAGGTGGTGGAGCACCCCCTGGCGGGTACCCACGAGTACCCGGGTAGGCCGTTTATCATGCCGCGAAGCCCGTGGGAGATACGGCGGCCGGCGCCGCGCTGGGGCGAGCACACCGCCGAGGTGCTGGGCGAGGTGGGGTTCAAGCCCGATGAGATCACCGGCATGACGTCGCCAGGCACGCGCTGAGGGGGGAGAGGACGTTGGCGAAGCTACCGCTCGAAGGGGTACGGATCGTCGATCTGACCGTGGTGTGGGCCGGCCCGTTCGCCACGCAGATCCTGGGCGACCTGGGCGCCGAGGTTATCAAGCTGGAGAATCCCCACGTTTGGCAGACCTACACCCGGGGGATACGCGCGCGTCCGCCCAAGGCGATGCTCGATGGCGCGCTTCCTATCTTCGGCGGCTACCCGGACGGCGAGCCGGGCGATCGGCCGTGGAACCGCCCACCGACGTTCATCCACCTGTACCGCAACAAGAAGAGCGTCGCGGTGGACCTGCGCAAGGACTGGGGCAAGGAGTTCCTGCGCCGCCTGGTGGCGATCAGCGATGTGGTGTACGAGAACAACGTGCCGGAGACGCTGGAGAAGCTGGGCGTCACCTACGAGTGGCTGAAGTCCATCAAGCCGGACATCATCTTCGTCCGCGTGCCGGCCTTCGGCCTCGCGGGCGCCTACCGCAACTACCGCGCGCTGGGCGTGCACATCGAAGGGGTGACGAGCCACACGCGCTACCGCGGCTACACCGACATGGACCCCTCGGCGAACACCGATATCTACGCGGCCGACTACCTGGCGGGGGCACAGGGAGCGTTCGCCGTCATGGCGGCGCTGCTCCACCGCCGCCGGACCGGGGAAGGCCAGCTCGTCGAGATCCCGCAGTCGGAGAACGCGCTGGCGATGCTCGCGTTCCCGCTGATGGACTACGCCATCAACCGGCGAGTCCGCGACCGTGTGGGCAACCGCAGCATCCTGGGCCACGCGCCGCAGGGCGTGTATCCGTGCGCCGGCGAGGACCGCTGGATCGCCATCTCCTGCACGAGCGACGCCGAGTGGTCCGGGTTGTGTCGCACGCTTGGCCACGGCGAGTGGGCCGGCGACCCGCGGTTCGCCACCATGGCCGGCCGCTGCGAGCATCACGGCACGCTCGACGAGCTCATCGCCGCCGAGACGCGGGGGCACGAGATGCGGGCGCTGACCGAGCGACTCCAGGCGGCCGGCGTGCCGGCGGGTCCCGTTCTGGACGCGCGCGACGCCATGGAGGACCCACACCTGCGGGCTCGCGGCTTCTTCTATCGCGTGCCGCACGAGGATATCGGCGAACGGGAGTGGCCGGGCTTCCTGTTCCAGCTTTCCAGCACCCCGCTGAGCTGCCGGCAGCCGCCGGTCCGCATGGGCGAGCACAGCGCCTACGTCTACAAGGAGCTGCTGGGCTACTCGGACGAGGAGTACCGGCGGTTGGAGGAGGCCGGCGAGATCACGATGGATTTCGACCCTTCGGTGCCGTAGCCGGGCGCGCTGAGCACCGCCGCCAGGCCGGCGGCCGGGGTCGGAGGGCCGTCGCGCGAGCGGGTGAGGTCTCCGCGATGGTTTCTTTGCTGGACCGCGGGGGACGGAGCGGATGACCGGCGGGAATTCCCTGTCCCGGGGTGTTGCGCCGCGGCACCCGTGCCTGGCGGTCCCGGTACGCTGGCAGTGTGAACATAACTGAACGCTCGGCGCATTACTGGCATCGATTGCCGGACGGTCGCGTCCAGTGCGACCTGTGTCCGCGTGCCTGCAAGCTGCGCGAAGGGCAGCGGGGTTACTGCTTCGTCCGGGCTCGTCTGCGCCAGGGGATGGTGCTGACCACCTACCGGCGCTCAAGCGGGTTCTGCGTGGACCCCATCGAGAAGAAGCCGCTCAACCACTTCCTGCCGGGCACGCCGGTGCTGTCTTTCGGTACGGCAGGGTGCAACCTCGGCTGCGCCTTCTGCCAGAACTGGGACATCAGCAGGTCCCGCGACATCGATAGGTTGGCGGAGCGGGGCTCACCGGAGACGATCGCGCGCGCGGCCCGGGAGCTCGGTTGCCGGAGCGTGGCCTTCACCTACAACGATCCGGTGATCTTCCACGAGTACGCCGTCGATGTCGCTCTGGCCTGCCGCCAGGTGGGCGTGAAGAACGTGGCCGTGACCGCCGGCTACGTCTGCCCCGAGCCGCGGGTCGAGCTCTACCGGCACATGGACGCCGTCAACGTGGACTTGAAGGCGTTTGACGAGGGCTTCTACCGCCGCCTCTGCGCGGGCCACCTGCAGCCCGTGCTGGAGACGCTCGAGTACATACGGCACGAGACTGGCGCGTGGCTCGAGGTCACCACCCTGCTCATCCCCGGACTGAACGACGCCGCGGACCAGATCGACCGCGAGACGCGCTGGATCGCCGAGCATCTCGGGCCCGATGTGCCGCTCCACTTCACCGCCTTCCACCCCGCCTGGCGGATGATCGACCGACCGCCGACCGAGCCGGCGACCCTCCACCGCGGCCGCCGCATCGCGCTCGGGAACGGGTTACGCTACGTCTACACGGGGAACGTCCATGATCCGGAAGGCGGGTCCACCAACTGCCATGTTTGCGGCGAGCGTCTTATCGGCAGGAACTGGTACGTGATCACCGAGTGGAATCTGGCCAGCGAGGGGCGCTGTCGCCGGTGTGGCACGCGGTGCGCCGGCGTGTTCGAGGAACGACCGGGCGACTGGGGCGCCCGACGGCTGCCGGTGCGGGTCGCGAGCTTCGTCTGAGTCGGATGTCGGGCGGTCCGGCATCGGGCTCGTGCCAGCCGGACTCGGGGAGAGCGGAGGTACATGCCGCAGACTATCCTCCACGCCGACCTGGACGCATTCTTCGCGTCCGTCGAGCAGCTCGATCGCCCCGAGCTGCGCGGCAAGCCGGTGGTCGTCGGCGGACCGCCGGAGCGGCGCGGCGTGGTCGCGGCGGCGTCGTACGAGGCACGGCGCTTCGGCGTGCGCTCCGCGATGCCGATGGCGCGCGCGCTCCGTCTCTGCCCGGAGGCGCTACGTGTGCCGCCGCGCTTCGACCGTTACGCTGAGCTGTCGCATCGGGTGATGGCGATCTTCCGCTCGATTACGCCGCTGGTGGAGCCGCTGTCGCTCGACGAGGCGTACCTGGGCGTCACCGCGGAGGTCGAGGCGCATGGCGGTCCGGAGCGGCTCGCCCGTTCCCTCAAAGAGCGTGTGCAGCGTGAGACGGGACTGGTCGTGTCGGTGGGCGTGGGGGCGAACAAGAGCGTCGCCAAGATCGCGTCCGACCGCGGGAAGCCGGACGGGCTGGTGGTCGTGCCTGCCGGCAAGGAAGCCGAGTTCCTGCACGACTTGCCGGTGCGGGACCTGTGGGGGATCGGCCCACGCAGCGAGGAGCTGCTGCATCGCGCCGGCGTGGAGACCATCGGCGATCTGGCGCGTCTCCCGGCCGAAGCGGCGACCCGGCTGCTTGGCTCGCGCGGCGCGGAGCTGCGCGACATGGCGAATGGGGTCGATCCGCGGCCGGTGGTGACGTCGCGCGAGCGGAAGTCGGTCGGCGCGGAGACGACCTTCCCGCGCGACCTGCCGGACGGGCCGGAGCTGCGCGCCGAGCTGCGCCAGCTCGCGGAGGAGGTGGCGACTCGGCTGCGCCACGAGGGGAAGCTCGGCTACACGGTGACGCTCAAGCTGCGCTATCACGACTTCCGCACCGTCACGCGGCAGCAGACGCTCGCGCGGCCGGTGGACGCGGGCGATGAGGTCGAGCGCGTCGCCGCCGCGCTGCTCGATGGGCTGGGCACGGCCGGGGCGCGGTTCCGACTGGTCGGCGTGACGTGCTCCCGGCTGGTGGAGCGCGGGGCGTGGCAGCCGGACTTGTGGGGCGCCGTGGCCGATCCTTTCGCGGACGGACCGGGCCGGACTGCGCCCGCGCAAGCCGCCGAGGGCCAGAGACCTCAGGACTGAGGGCTCGCGCCGGACATGCGGGGCAGGCCCCGGCGCGTGGTCGGCTGTCGTGTGTGCGCCGAGGCGTTCCCGTCATGCGGCTCGCGCTGTCATAGGCCAGTGATTCTGTCCGCTTAACTGGCCAGTGATTTTGTCCGCAGTGTTGCTGTTGCAGCCTTCCGCCAGGGATGATCGGTTGCTGGTCTGCGCGGTGGACGGGCACCACGGGTGGCCG
>JAJYLG010000180.1 GCA_021787985.1 Chloroflexota bacterium | reverse complement strand
ACGGAGCTCGAGGCGTGCATCGACGACCCCGTCTTGGCCTGCGTTCGGCGGGTATTCGAGCAGACGAGGGACAAGGGCAGCCTTTAGACGCTTCGCGGCCTTGAACGAGATGTCGGCCTCGTGCACTTCTTGAAGCGCACCGTGCAGATAGGCTCGCCGATCGCCGATACCGATCGTTGTCAGGCGGTATGAACCGAGCGGGAGCGGACCTCCACGCTTCACTGTTGCCCGCAAACCAGCAGTCTGGCCTGTCTGGCCGGCCGTCACGACATCGCAAACCAGCTTGACCGCGCCCGAGTCGAGGATTTCGAGGAACCCGTCAACGCCGAACACAGTAATGAGTGCCGGGATCTCTGTCAGCCTGATCGATTCAACGGTGGAACGCTCGAACAAGATGAGACGCCGGACCAGTGCACCCACGTCAACGTCAACCCGGTCTTGTCCGGGGACCTGCGTCGCTATCCGTCCGAGATGATGCTCGCGAGGGTCCACGATTACATCTTCGCACCGCAGAGGCAGCGGTCGACTCACTCCTGGCGCGGGCCGGCCACGCGATGCCCACGGTCCCTGACGCGAGGTGCCGCGTGGTGAGCGCCGCGGCTCTGCCGCGCCCTAACGCCCGCGACGAAGGCGGCGGGGATCACGCATCGCTGCCCTCCTGGATCGGCCCTGAGCCGACGGACGCGCGCGTCCACGAACAGATGGAGGATGAGCCCAGGCTACCCTACGACGGAACGCAGGTGGGACAGCAGCAACCGTATCGGCGAGAGGGAAACACGCATGATCGCGCGCAGGTCAGCCGAGGCGTGGGGCATCCTCGTCCTGGCGGTGCTGGTAGTTGGGATGCTCTGGATCAACATGACGGGCTGGGCCTTTGCCATCAGCGTCGTGCTCGTCGTGCTGTTCGGGTTCTTGTGCTACGAAGAGGGCGAGGACAGCCGCCGGAGATGGCGCCGCCCGTGAGACGGTCGCCGGGAACCCTCGTTGCGAACGTGGCGCGGGCTCACCGGCGCGGGTCCGTCCGTGGTGCACCTGACCGAAGTGCGAGGCGGCGGAGTGGAGTCCCGGTCCCACGGACACCTTGGAGGCCGTGCCAGGGGCCCTCGGAGCTGTACCTTCGGCCTCGGCAGCACTGCCTGGGCCGGAGGTCGGCGCCGGCATTGAGAGAATCCGCCCAGATTTGAGAGCGTGCTCCGAGGGCCGGCGCAGCGACGGCACACGCGGGGGTGCGAGGCGATGAGCACGCGCAAGGAGTGGGGCACCGTCGACGATCGAGACGCGGCGTGGGCGGAGCTCTGTGGGGTGCTGCCCGACGGCTGGGCGGTGCTCGGCCCGAGGCTGCGAGAGGACAAGCAGGACTGGGTGGTCTCAGCACAGCACATGCGCAGTCAGGCGGACCCGTTGCGCAAGGCCTATGGTGAGACGGAGGCGGCCGCCCTGCGTGCGTTGGCACAGCAATTCCGGGCTCTGCGCCAGTAAGTCTGGCGCTCGACCCGCGCGAACGCCAGGTCCGGGTCGCGGCCAAGCCCTTCGGACGCCCACGATCGAAGAATGGTGTTGCCTTCCGGGCGCAGTGGCGCAGTGGCGCAGTGGCGCAGTGGCGCAGTGGCGCAGTGGCGCAGTGGCGCAGTGGCGCAGTGGCGCAGTGGCGCAGTGGCGCAGTGGCGGCGTGGCGCAGTGGCGGCGTGGCGGGTGTCGACGTTCTTCCGGCCACGGCTCGCTGGCTACGGCGACAATCTACCTGCGCCGACTCGAGGGGGGTCGGGGAGCGCGCGTAGCGGGGCTGTTTCGATGGCGATGGGCCTGTAAGTGCCAAGGGCGACGCGGCTGGCCTGCCTCACGCGAGGCGACGCGTGCAGACTGTGGACGCCATGCAGAAGCGATCGGCGCCTCCCCGCCTGACCCATACCGACAATGAGCTGGGAGCTCGCGCTGACCTCATACACCTGATCACCGAGAGTCTGCCAGCCGGGAAACCGCGGACGCCGGCGGAGCGCCACCACAAGCTCGTCGAGGATACCGGGCGGGCTGCGGTCGCCGGGTGGATCAGCCACCCTGCGGTTGGCCGCGAGGTAAAGGGTGCCGGGCCGACGCTGGATGCAGAGGCGAACCTGCTCGGATTCGGGCGCTGGATCGTGGCCACCCATCAGGCCACGTTCACGCAGCGCGAGGCGTTCCGTGCCCTCCGAGGGCAGACGATGTTCGCGACCGTCGAGCGGCTCGCCGCAGGACTCGCCGTCCTCGGCGCCCACGGCTGGGTTCGCCAGCTCGCGCCTGAGCGGGGCCCCGGCCGACCCCCGAGTCGCTACGAGACGAATCCGGCGATCTTCCTCGACGCATGGACAAAACGGCCAGAACTCGCCAAGAGCACCGAACAGGACGACGTTCTGTCCATTCTGTCCCTGGATTCCGCCGAACGGAATGCCGCCGCGCCTGGGCCTGACAGCGCCCTTAGCCCGGATCCACCGATCGCCCCGCCGTGACGGGCTGCGGAAACGAGGAATCGGGCGCCCGCTAAACGGGGAAGATGGCGTTGAGAAGCCCATCCGACCCGGCGCAGCGGAGCACCCGACAGATGCGATCATCGCACAACCTCGACCGCCTCGACACGGCCTTCGATGATGACCACCTGGTGGCCGACGCGGGCCTGGTGCTGCCGGCCACCCTGGCCGGGCATCTCGGGTTCAGGAAGCTGGTCGAGCGCGATCTCGACCTGGGCGCGGCGGTCGGGCACGCCAACGTGGGCGACAAGCTCTGCACCCTGGTCATGTCGGCCCTGGCGGGCGGCGACAGCATCGACGACGCGGCGGCCCTGCGGGCTG
>JAJYLG010000179.1 GCA_021787985.1 Chloroflexota bacterium | reverse complement strand
GAGAACGGCCCGGGCCCCGCGTCCATGGCGGGGTTCACCATGTCGGGCTGCGGGGGCCGCGCGCCCTGCGCCACGAGGCGGACCGGGAGCACGGCGGCGGCGGCGGCGGCGAGAGCGAGTGTCGCGATGACCTTGGTCATGCGATTCATCTTAAGCGCCGCTCAGCGCCGCCGCGAGCCGCACGGCGCCGCGGTGGATCTCGGGAATCGGCACCGCGGCGTAGCCCAGGAGCAGGGCGTCGCGGTCGAGGGGGCGGCTCGAGTAGCGCGACAACGGGATGACCCGGACGCCGTGCCGGGCGGCGCGCGTGGCGGCTGCGTCGCCGTCCACACCCGCCGGGAGCCGGCCCACCAGGTGGATGCCGGCCGCGTCCGCGGGCACCTCGAGCAGTCCCGCCAGCGTTCCCCGCGCCACCTGGAGCAATGCGTCCTGCCGCTCGGCGTAGAGCTTGCGCATCCGCCGCAGGTGCCGCACGAAATGGCCTTCCACCATGAAGTCGGCCACGACCGCCTGCGCGAAGACCGGCGGATGGCGGTCGCCCACCGAGCGCGCCGCGGCGAAGGCGTCCACCAGCGGCCCCGGCAGCGCCAGATAGCCCAGGCGCAGGGCGGGAAACAGCGTCTTGCCGAAGGTCCCCAGGTACAGGACGCGACCCTCCGGATCGAGTCCCTGGAGTGCGGGCAGGGGGCGGCCGACGTAACGGAGCTCGCTGTCGTAGTCGTCCTCGACCACCCAGGCCCCGGCCTCGGAGGCCCAGGCCAGCAGCTCCAGGCGGCGCGGCGGGCTCATCGTCCCGCCGAGCGGGAACTGGTGGGAGGGAGTGACGTGGACCAGCCGGGCACGGCGCGCGCGCCGGCGGCCGTCGCCCACTCGCAGGCCCTCGCCGTCCACCGGCACGGGAACGACGCGCGCACCGGCCGCCCGAAAGGCGCTGCGGGCGCCGGGGTAGCCGGGATCCTCGACCCAGGCCGCGTCGCCGGGATCGAGCAGCAGCCGCGCCGCGAGGTCGAGCCCCTGCTGCGCCCCGCTCACGATGACCACCTGCTCCCACGAGCAGCGCACGCCGCGGGCGACCGCGAGATACTCCGCGACGGCCCGCCGCAGCGGGGCGTAGCCGGCCGGGTCGCCGGTTCCCAGGGGCGGCGGCTGGCGCCACCTCCGAGCCACGAGCCGCGACCAGAGCCTCACTGGGAACTCATCGAGCGCCGGCATGCCGATGCTGAAGGCCCCCGGGGCGTCGGCGTCGGCGGGGAAGATCCCGGCCGCCGCGACGAGCCCGGCGCCCCGGCGCGACAGCCCACCCGAGCCCGACGACCGCTGCCTTGCCCGAGGCGAGCTCGGTTGGGATGGCGACGGCAGACCCTTGTCGCCAACCACCGCCGACGCGGGAGAGCGAGCCGGAGCGCAAGCTCGCAACAGATTGTCAGGATTGACGTTACACACGCGCGTCCCGCCGCCACGGCGACCCGTCACATAACCTTCGGCCCTCAGCTGTTCTAGTGCTGTCGTGACAGTGTTGCGCGCGACGTGAAGCTCAGCGGCCAGGGTTCGACTCGATGGCAAGCGCGCCTCGGGACCCGTCCCCGCCCGCCCCAGGACAATCGCCTCCCGCAGCCCCGCGTAGATCTGCCGGTGCAGCGGGACGGCGGATGCCGGATCCACCGCCACGAGCAGATCCGGGACAGGCATGGCAGGCCGGCGACCCATGGGTGTGCGTCGTCTCCATCCGAGTTTGGCACCATCAATATAGCGCACTTTGGCGCTTGTAGTGGGCCCAAATGCAGCTACTTTGCGTGCCACACCTTCCCCGGAGACGAGCATGAAGCCGCGTATCCACTACGCCAAGGTGGCGCCGGGCGTGTACGACGCCATGGACGCCCTGGACCGATACCTGGGGCAATGCGGACTCGAGAGGCCTCTGCTGTACTTGGTCTATCTGCGGGCGTCGCAGCTCAACGGCTGCGCGTACTGTCTGGACATGCACTGGAAGGACCTGCGCGCGGCGGGCGAGAAGGAGCAACGGCTCTACTCGCTCGACGCGTGGCGCGAGTGCCCGTACTACACGGAGCGCGAGCGTGCGGCGCTGGCCTGGACGGAGGCCGTCACGCGGATTGCCGATGGACACGCCTCCGAAGCGGTGTACGAGTCGGTGAAGCCGCAGTTCAGCGACCGCGAGCTGGCCGACCTCACGCTGGCGATCGCGACGATCAACGCCTGGAACCGGCTGTCCATCTCGGGCCGGATCGTGCCGGGTACCTATCAACCCGCGGCGGCGTGAAGCCGGCGATCGCGGGGGGCCAGACCCAAGGAGAGAGCACCATGAGCGATGTGAGAGCGCAGGCACGGCATCCGGAGGACCTCACCCGGCTGTTCGTGGAGCGGGCGAACGCGGGCGATGCGGCCGCTCTGGCGGCGCTGTACGAGCCGGGAGCGGTGCTCGCGTATCCCCCGGGCGGGACCACGGCCGGGCGCGAGGCGATCCGCGCCGTGTACGAGCAGATGCTGAAGCACGTGAGCCGCTTCGAGCCCGAGGCGCCGCTGCCGGCGCTGGTGGCGGGCGACCTCGCGCTCACCTCCACCAGGCGCCGCGACGGCAAGGGGGTCCGCGTTCAGGTGGCGCGTCGCCAGCCCGACGGCAGCTGGCTGCGGGTGATTGACTGGCCGGAGCCGCCGGCCGAATAGGGGACGCGGAGGTTCCGTTTCCCGCCTCGCGGCGCCGCCCCTGTCGCGAGGTCGGCGCCGGGCCGCCAGATTATGGCGAGCCACGAGTCCCTGCCACGAGGAGCGGCGACCATGCGGAAGTTCGACAGCCTCAGCGAGCGCGAAGTGCT
>JAJYLG010000178.1 GCA_021787985.1 Chloroflexota bacterium | reverse complement strand
GCCCCTCGGCCAGCGAGTGGTAGGCGGGGAAGCTCAGCGCCAGGAGCAGCGCGCCGGCCACGCGCTCGCGTGCGGGCAGCGGGCGTGCGATCCAGGCACCGGCGGCGGCCAGCATCGCCAGGCTGAGCAGCGCCCAGCCGGCGCGCGCCGCCTGCGCCGGCAGCGCGGCCAGGGGGGCGAAGGCGACGGCGGCAAAGGGTGGGTTGATGAACGGCATGTAGCCGTTTGCGCCGACCGGCGACGGGATGATCGTCCGCTGGATCGACGTGATCGCGCCGGCGTCGTAGAGGCCGCCGGGGTTGCCGTCGAGCACGAGCTTCCCGGCGGCGTAGAAGGCCAGGAAGTCGTGGTGGGTGCCGGCCGCCATGGGTGCCGCGAGTTCCACGACCAGGGCGGCGAGGAGCAGCGCGCCGATCGCGAGCAGGAGAAGCGCGAGCGGCCACAGGGCGGGTCCGAAGGGGTCGTGCCTCTGGCGTCCGAGAGCTGCAGCGCCGGGGACGGTCATGCGTATTCAAATTCCAGGAGAGCGGCCGGCGGCTGCGGGTGCATGTCCCGGCGATGGTGCCATGTCCCGCCGCCGGCTGCCTCGCGGCGACTGGCGCCCGGTCCCGGACCCGGACGGCGAGCGGCGCCCGCCTGCGCACCGTCATGCTGCGGCGGACGGGGACGGCGCGCCGCCGGTGGCAACGAGGCGGCGACCACGAGAGAATCGGCGCGCTCGTCGGCGACACGATGCCACCGCACGCCCTCCTCCCGTGCCACGGCTAGACTCGTGCGGGCGCCGAAGTGGCGGAACTGGCAGACGCGGCGGACTTAAACTCCGCCGGGCGAGAGCCCATGTGAGTTCGAATCTCACCTTCGGCACCACTAATGGCAGCTTCCCGGCAGCATCGGCGTATACTGGCGGACAGAGTGACGCCCCGCCCGTGTGAGGGGCGAGGCGTCGAGCGACCGTCCTGGTTGGGAGGACACCGCCGATGGCATCATCGCACACGCGCCGCAGCGAAGAGAACGGCTACCCGAAGGATCGCCGGAGCCCGGGCGAGGGGGCCGTCTATGAGACGACCGAGGGCCGCTGGCGCGCCTCGCTGCTCGTCTCGGACCCGCGTACCGGGCGACAGGTGCGCCGCTACGCCTCCGGGCGAACCCGCGCCGCCGTGGTCCGTCGACTCGACGACCTCAAGAGGGATGCCGCATCGGGCGCGCTTCCGACTGGCACGACCGCGGCCGAGTTTCTAACCGGCTGGCTCGAACAGGGGCGCTCACAGGTGCGCGCGTCATCCTGGCGCCAGCGCGAGCAGTACGTCCGGACCTACATCGTCCCGGCGCTCGGCGCGGTCCGCCTGGCCCGGCTGGTCCCGGCCGATGTCGAGCGGATGACTACGGGGATGGTGCGGGCCGGCAAGTCGCCCACGACTGCGGCCGGCGCCCGCGTCATCCTCCGGCGCGCGCTCGCGGACGCCCTCCGGGACGGGCTCGTGGCCCGCAACGTCGCCGCCCTCGCGCGTCCGCCCCGCGTAACGAGCCGAGAGCTGCGCGCGGGACGCGACTACCTCGATACGGCCGACCTCCGACGCCTGCTCGACGCCGCCCGCGGTCATCCGTTCGGGCCGCTGGTCATGGTGGCCGCGACTACCGGACTCCGGCAAGGCGAGCTGTTGGGGCTGAGCTGGTCGGACGTGCGCCTGGCCGACCCGCCCACGCTGACCGTGCGCCGCTCGCTGGCCCGGTCATTCGACGGCTGGGAGCTGGCCGAGCCGAAAACACCCCGGAGCCGCCGGACCGTCAACCTCCCGGCCGTCGCGGTCGACGCCCTCCGGGCCGAGCAGGATCGGCAGGACACGGCCCGGGAGGCCGCCGGCGATGCCTGGCAGGATCGGGACGGGCTGGTATTCACGGATGCCGTGGGCCGACCGCTCCACGGCTACAACGTGACCCGCGAGTTTCACGCGCTGCTCAGGGGCGCCGGGCTGCCATCCGTGCCGTTTCACGCCCTCCGGCACAGTGCCGCCACGGCGCTACTGACGGCCGGCGTCCCGCTCCGCGTTGTGTCGGACCTGTTGGGCCATTCCACCATCGTCATCACCGCGAACATCTACGCGGCCGTCGTGCCCGAGCTGCGCCGCGAGGCGGCGGATGCGATGGACCGCGCGATGGGCATGGGAGGCGCCCGGTGAACGGGCCATGAGCGGGCCATGAGTGGGACGGAAGCGCAGGTGCGCCTGCTGCTCCGATGGGCGGAGGTCGGCGTGGTCCGCGACGGGTGCATCGTGGCGCTGCGGATCGCGGACCGACAGCCCAAATGGGAGGACGTCGGGCTGCACCGCCTGGGGGAGGCGCCGCGGGTCGCGGACCGCTCGCCGGAGACTGGCCCGTGGCGGGGGGTACCGGACGCTGAGCCTCCACATGGCGATTGGGTCGTCACGGCCGAGGACGTCGCCCAGTGGTACAAGGCGCACCGGGGAACGTTCCCGGGTTTCGACGTCGCGCCCATCATCCTCAACGAACGACTGGCGGCCGCCGCCGACAGGGTGCGAGCTGCCTACTCCGACGTGCCCGAGGTGCTGATCCAGGACCAATTGCGGGAACTGTGGGAGTCGCGCCTCACGTCCAGCTGGCGCAAGTCGATGGTGGATGGGTTGGTGGAGCGCATCGCTGCCTACCTTCCGCTCCCGATGGGCGAGACCAGCGCCGTCCCGGACGCGCGGCTGCTGCCGCGCCGACCGGGCCGCCCTGCTTGGACGAGGGCGCTGTTCCTGGAACGCTGGCAGGAGGCCGCGAGCATGGCCGCCGCGGACCCAGATGGCCCGAGGCGGCGGCTCGGACGTGATCCGTCCCTCGCCGACATCG
>JAJYLG010000177.1 GCA_021787985.1 Chloroflexota bacterium | reverse complement strand
CGCCGGCCAAGCTCTTTGATGGTAACCACGGGCGTACTCCTTCCGTTCACGCATCTGTTCTTCTTGTGCCGGAGGATACGCCCGCTCTTCCCCCTCCGCGAATCTCCACACTCTTCGGTACACCACCGCCTTGATCGTTCCGCTTGCAATACGGAAGCGAGAGGCGCATAATCCCGCAATCAGAGACGAGGACGCGCAAGCGCGCGTTCTCAAGTCGGGGAGCAGCACTCCGTCGTGCTTGCCCGCGCGCTGAGCTGCGCCGTCGTTGGGCTTGACGGTGAACTGGTGGAAGTCGAGGTCGACATCCAACCGGTGCATCTGCGCCAGATGAACGTGGTGGGGCTGCCCGACGCGGCCGTGCAGGAGTCGCGCGACCGGGTAGCGTCCGCCATCCGCAACAGCGGCCTTCGCTCCCCGATGGGCCGCATCACGGTGAATCTTGCGCCGGCTGACCTGCGCAAGGAAGGCCCCGTCTACGACCTGGCGATCGCGGTGGGGATTCTGGCCGCCAGCGAGCAGTGTCCAGCCGACGATGGGGCAGTCCTGCTGGGCGAGCTGGCGCTCGACGGGTCGGTCCGCCACGTGCAGGGGATCCTGGCGATGGTGGGTCTGGCTGCCCGGCGGGGGATCCGCCGCGCCTACCTGCCCGCATCGGACGGGGCGGAGGCGGCGCTGCTGGAGGAGGTGGAGGTCTACCCGGTCTCCAGCCTGGCGGAGCTGGTCGACCACCTGACCGGCGCGAAACGGGTGGAGCCTCGGCCACCGACGCGCGTGGAGCCGGAACGCGACCCGGTGGGGGCCATCGATTTCCGCGACATCAAGGGCCAGGAGCATGTCAAGCGCGGGCTCGAGATCGCCGCCACGGGCGGGCACAACCTGCTGATGACGGGGCCGCCCGGCGCCGGCAAGACGCTGCTGGCGCGGGCGCTGCCTTCGATCTTGCCGGCGATGAGCTCCACCGAGTGCCTGGAGGTGACGCGCATCTACTCGGTGGCGGGAATGCTGCCGTCTGAGCAGCCGCTGATGCGGCTGCGCCCGTTCCGCGCGCCGCACCACACCGTGTCGAACGCGGGACTGATCGGCGGCGGCTCGCAGCCGCGGCCAGGCGAGATCACCCTCAGCCATCGGGGCGTGCTGTTCCTGGACGAGCTGCCGGAGTTCGGGCAGCAGGTGCTGGAGATGTTGCGCCAGCCGCTCGAAGACCGGATCGTGACGATCTCGCGGGCGCGCGGGTCGACCACCTTCCCGGCGAACTTCATGCTGATCACGGCGATGAATCCCTGCCCGTGCGGGTACTACGGAGATCCATCGCGGAACTGCTCGTGCACGTATAATGCAGTCAGTCGTTACCAGAAGCGGATCAGCGGACCTCTGCTGGACCGCATCGACATGTTCGTCGAGGTGCCGCGGGTCGACTACGACCATCTCGCGGATGAGCGGCGGGGGGAAGCCTCCGCCGAGGTCCGTCGGCGGGTCGAGCGGGCGCGGCTCGTACAGGAGCGCCGGTTCACGGGCACTACGCTTCGCACGAACGCGGAAATGACCGCCGTGGAGGTTCGGCTGCACTGCCAGCAGCAGCTCGAGCCGGAGGCGCGGGCGTCGCTGCGCGCCGCGATGGACAAGTACGCGCTCTCCGCGCGGGGATTTCACCGGGTGCTCAAGCTGGCGAGGACGATCGCGGATCTTGCCGGATCCGAGCGAATGACCGCGGCGCACGTCCTCGAGGCGGTGAACTACCGGCAGCGGGCCGAGGCCGGATAGCCTCGGCCCGCGCGTCGGAGACCAGGAAGGGAGGTGCCGACGCAAGAACGGCCAAGCAAGGGACGACGCGTCCTTGCCGCGCGAGGCGCGGCACTGCCGGCTGGCGGGGCGGCAGCAATCGAGACGAGAGATGCAAGTAAGGGGAACACGCTACATGCGTCATAAGCGAACACGGGTAACCCTATTCCTGGCGGTCGCGCTCGCGGCCCTGGTGGCGCTGTCCGCGGCATGCGGCAGCAAGAAGGCCGCAACGACCACTCCCACGGCGACGGCCACGGCGACCACGACGGGCGGCCTGCCCGCGGATGCGGCCCCGGCGGACCAGCAGATCTTCCGGGTGAACAACCAGGCCGAAGCGAATACCGTCGACCCCAACGCCGCCTCCTACACCTACGAGATCAACCTCGCCCGCGAGCTCTACATTGGGCTGTTCAACCAGGACCCGAAGACCGGGGCGCTGGTCCCGTGGGCGGCGTCCCAGGTGCCGACGCAGGCGAATGGCGGTATCGCTGCCGACGGCGTGACCTACACGGTCAAGCTGAAGCCGGGCCTCAAGTGGTCTGACGGCTCGCCGGTCACCGCGCAGGACTTCGTCTACGGCATCCTGCGCGGCTACGACTCGAACGTCAGCGGCAGCGGCTACTACGGCTTCATCACCACGATCAAGGGCTCGGACTGCGCCTACAAGCTGAAGGCCGACTCGCCCACCTACACGCAGGACATCGCCAACTGCTTTAAGGACAGCGTGGTCGCGGTTGACCAGAGCACCTTGAAGCTGGTGTCGAGCGGGGCATCGGCTTCGTTCCTCTATAACTTCACGCTTCCGATCACCTTCGCGGTGCCGAAGGCGAACGTGGAGCAGCTCGGCAAGGGCTTCGGCCAGGCCACCGCCGCGACGCAGATGGTCGTCGACGGCCCCTTCAAGGTGAAGGAATGGGTGGCGAAGGACCACGTCACGCTGGTGCCGAACCCGAGCTACACGGCCGGCTCGAAGCCCTACCTGCAGCAGGTCGTGCTGCGCTTCATCGAGGACGCGAACCAGTCGTACAACGCCTACCAGTCGGGTCAGCTTGACGCGACCAACTTCCCGGCCGCCT
>JAJYLG010000176.1 GCA_021787985.1 Chloroflexota bacterium | reverse complement strand
GCGTCATGTCGAGCCAGCCGCCCTTGTGGTCGTTCGCCTCCAGCCGCTCGGCCATATGCACCGCGAAGCGAGGCAAGAATCCCCATCCGCTCATGCCTTGATCTCCGGGTGGGCGAGCGCCGCCAGTCGACGGGCTGCGAAGTGACAGACCCACGGCGGGACGGTGACGACCGCAGGCTTGCCCGCTTCGTGCGCCGCCTGCTCCGCTGCCCCGTTCTCAGGACGCGCGAGAATCTCCAGCACCTTGTACCAGTCGGCATCGGTGTCAAGCGGGGCCGCGCGCGACCGCAGCAGCGCCGCCACTTCTGCGAGGTAGCGCAGGGCTACCGGGTACGGCGCAAGCACTTCGTAGGTCGCCAGCACATCCAGCGCGTCGGCCAGTTCGTTCGCGCGGGCCGCCCCCGCCGACGGCGCGGACGCACGGATCGCGTCGCGCAGGGCGTTGTGCAGCCGCCGCGCGCAGTCTTCGTTGGCTCCCCACGACGTCGCCAGCGCCTCCTCGCACAGCGCCTCCCAGTCTGGCGGCCCGGTGACCGGCAGGCCCGCAACCTCGGGCAGCGGTTCCGCCCCGCGCGGGGCCTCGGGCGGCCCGGACGGCACGGGCGCTGGCCCCGAACCGAGCCGCTTGCCGACGTTGGCGAGCCACGCCGCGTCGAGTTCCTTGCCGAAGTCCACTGGCTTGGCCTGCCAATCGGCGCCGCAGTAGTGCTCGCCACAGTAGAACATGAAGCAGTGCGCGCACTGAGACCACGACCCGACCTGTAAGAAGTTGACTTCGCTCACTTGTCCTCCTGGGGTTCCGTCCCCGCGCTGACCCGCGCCGCTCGGTCGTACAGCGCCAGCAGTTCGTCGCGGGCGTCCGATTCACAACAGCAGGACGCGGGGTCGTGGTTGCCATGCTCCGTCTCAACGACGACGCGCCGGTATTCCGTCAGCGCCCGCTCAAACGCGGCGCGGTCGTCGCCGGGGCCGCTCACCGCAGGGGCTCCCGAACGATGCCCGCCAACGCTTCCTCTACGCGGTCGTCCCATTCGGCTTCGGGGAACGACGCTGCGTAGAGGAACGCGATGAGTTCACCGACACCAAAACCACCACGGCAGGTGCCGGTGATCATCGCCTCCTGTGCCCCATAGCACTTCTTGTAGACGGTGTACGCGCGCAGGTAGATGGCCTCGCTGACCGTCTTCGGGCAGTCCACCCGTTGCACCGGCATCATCCGCCCGCCGGGGCCGCTCATCGGGCGCCCCGGAGCAGCGCCGCCGCCTCGCGCAGCCATGCCTCGGCTTTGTGATACTTGAAGTCGCTAGCGAGTGAGTCAAGCCACGCCGCCAGCTCGTTCGTGCGGGCCGCGTCGGCACGCCCGGCCGTGGCTTGTTTGACGGCGCCCGGCCGCGCCTCGGGTGATAGAGCCGGTGCCACGGTCGGAAGCGCACGACGGTTCCAGCGGTCGGGGTGCGTGATCTCCCCACGAATCCAGCACGCACCCGTCTCGTCGCCACAGGCGGCGTAGAAGCCCTTCATCACGCCCGGCGAGCCGCAGAATGGGCACTCTCGCAGCGTCTCCGCCCCGCGCGGGGCCTCGGGCGCGCTCACCGGGACACTCGCTTGAGCGGCAGGTAAACGCCGTTCGCTGGGTCGTCAAGTACGACGCGAACATCATGGTCCGCGAGCAGTCCAAGGATTGCACTTCGGTCGGCCCCGCGTCCGTCGTCCGACAGCAACTCCTCCGCGTGAACGGCAATTGCCGCCAACTTGATGACGGTAGGCACCGGCAGTTCCTCGGTCAATCTCACCGTTGCGCTCCTTTCTCATCGCTCACCGGGACGCCCCGTTCTGGCGCGGGAGGCGCGGCGCTCGCCCGCGAACGCAGCAACGCCGCCGCCTCGCGCAAGCTGGCCGCCCCGAGATGCACATAGCAGAAGTCGCTCGTCGAGCACGGCCGAGGATGGTCCCGAAGTCGGATAGACGTGTGCTCAGGCGACATCATCAAGTTACGGCTGTCGCGCTCGCAGTTGTCGGCCAGTACGTTCGCGCGGGCCGCGTCCCCGGCTGGCGCTGACTTGCGGAAGACCAATACAACGCTCGGGAACGGTGCCCCCGCTTTCGCGTCACCGAAGCGCAAACGACCTCGCAGGAATCGAATCTCTTGCGCTTGCATGGCGTATTCGTGCCACCATACCGTATCCGTGCGCGCTGGCAACAGGTACACAGCAAGCTCGGCCTCGCTCGCTTTCGCTAGCCACGACGCGACACCACGCCCATACGGCGGGTTGCAGTAGACGCGCTCTCCCCGCCACGACCTGGTGAGACCGCCGTCCCCATTCAGCGGACATGGGTCCAGCGTGAATCCGAACTCCGCGTCAAGCTTCGCGTACACATCCTTCGGCGTCGCCCAGTGCTCGCTCGCGTGCGAGAACAACGGCCGCAGCGTGCCCGCCCCGCGCGGGGCCTCGGGCGCGCTCACCGCCAGGTCTCCGGTCGCCGGAGCACGTCCGCGAGAGCTGCCGGCGTCTTCGTTCGAGCGGCGGCGGCGTAGGCGGCGGCGGCGTAGGCGGCGTCGGCGGCGTAGGCGGCGTCGGCGTAGGCGGCGTCGGCGGCGTAGGCGGCGGCGGCGTAGGCGGCGTCGGCGGCGGCGGAGGAGGCGGCGTAGGCGGCGTCGGTGGCGGCGGAGGAGGCGTCGCGCACCATCCCCTGGGTGACGCCGACATCCCCGCGCGCCCAGCGCCGTGCCGTCTCAATAGCCCGCCGAGGCCGTTCCTCGCCGGCCCTCACAAACCGCAAGGCCGTCTCGGCGCACGCGCAGGCCGCGAGAACGACCTGCTGGCGCGTCGGCCAGCCAGGCTGATTGCAGTTCTTTCCACAGAGCCAGAGCATCCAGTCCG